>NZ_BADD01000221.1 GCF_000333455.1 Rhodopseudomonas sp. B29 | reverse complement strand
CGGCCCCTGACCGGCACCGTTGCGAGCTGGATCGAAAGCGCAGGCTCGGCTATCAAACCCGAATGAAACCCGTCGTCATTGCTCTCGCCCTGCTCGGCACCACCCTGCCCGGTCTGGCACCGGCCGGCGAGCTTCGCGAGAAGCCACGAGACAAGCCCGCTGCGCTGCCGGCCCCTAAGCAGACGCGGGCCAATCCGTGCGCCGAGTTCGGCCCTGGCTTCGTTCAAGTCGAAGGCAGTTCGACCTGCGTGCGGCTCGGCGGCGCGATCGGGGTGGGTGTCGGCGTCCGCCGCTGAATGTCTCGCCGCTGCGGCCAGGCCTCGGACGATTACCGACGCCCGAAGTTGTGACTGGAACGCCTGCGACTTCGTCGCATTATGGGCTCCATGACAACTTTGCGACAAGCCGAAACGGCGGCGACGCCCCAACCCGCAGCCGCCATTGATGCGCGATGGAAGCTCGCGCCGCTCGCCGGTATGACGCTGCTGCTCGCCCTGCCCGGCATCGCCATACAGGCCGGGCTGTTGCCGTTCGGCGCCCGGGTCTATGCGCTGCTGATCGTGTCCGCCATTTGCTTCGCGATCTGCCGCTGGGCCGGTTTCGGCCTCACGGATCTGGGGCTCGGCAAGCCGCATCGGCTACAGCATTGGATCGGCAGCCTCGCCATCACCGCCGCCATCGCGGCAGTCATGTTGCTGCAGACACCAATATTCACATTCGACAGCAAGCCGCCGGCCTGGCTCAGCTTCGCGCCGTTCTACGTGCTGGTATCGAGCCCATGCCAGGAGGTCGTCTGCCGATCGATCCCGAAATTGCTCACTGATCGGCTGCAGCGCGGCGGCTGGGCCTATGTGGTGTATTCGGCCGCGATGTTCTCGCTGATCCACCTGTGCTACGGCGATCCGGCCTTGCTGCTCAACACCTTCCTGCTCGGGGTCGTATGGGGTATCGCCTATTGGCGAATGCTGAATGTTTGGCCGCTGATCGTCTCGCACGCGGCCATCGGTATCCTCGCCTTCTCGCTCGGCATGGCCTGAGCGAGAAGGCGGAATCTGATATCAGCGTCGGCAATTCAAGGCGCCGATCTCTACGACTGCTATTTTGTGTTTTCGATGAATGCGGTGACAGAGCTGTTCGTCACAAGCGCTCCTGATTTCAAATCCCATCCCACCTTCAAATCTCGAGCTGAGTACCGAGCTCGACGACGCGATCGGTCGGAATCTTGAAGAACGTCGTCGCCCGTGTCGCATTCAGCGTCATGAAGGTGAAGAGCCGCTCGCGCCACAGCGCCATGCCGGGATTGAGGCTCGGCACGAATGTCTCGCGGCTCAGGAAAAACGACGTCGACATCATGTTGAACTCCTGGCCGAACTGCTTGCATAGCACCAGCGCGGCCGGAACGTCGGGAGTCTGCATGAAGCCGTAGCGGATGATCAGACGGTAAAACCCGTCGCCGATCTCCGTCATGTGCACGCGCTCGCTGTCGGGAACATAGGGCGTTTCCGCCGTCGTCACGGTCGCCAGCACCACGCGCTGATGGACGGTCTGATTGTGCTTGAGATTGTGCAGCAGCGCCGGCGGCACGCCGTCGGTCGCGGCGGTGAGAAATATCGCCGTGCCCCGGGCTCGCGACACGTTGGGCCCGAGCGCGCGCATCACAACCTCGAGCGGGACCGCTTGTTTCTTGAGCTGCTTACGTACCAACGCGCGGCCGCGCCGCCAGGTCGTCAGCACGGTGAAGGAGATGAAGCCGATGAACAGTGGGAACCAGCCCCCCTGCGCCACCTTGATGATGTTGGCGGAGAAGTAAGCGAAGTCGACCAGCAGCAGCGTGCCGGCGACGGCGACGACCAGCCAGATGTTCCAGCGCCACAGCAGCGCCATCACGAACGACACCAGAATCGTGTCGATCATCATCGTGCCAGTCACCGCGATGCCGTAGGCCGCCGCCAGATTGCTCGACGACTGGAAGCCGATCACCAGCGCCATCACGGCGATGTACAGCGTCCAGTTTGTGAACGGCACGTAGATCTGGCCCGCCTCCTCGCCCGAGGTGTGGACGATCGTCATCCGGGGCAACAGGCCGAGCTGAATCGCCTGCCGCGCCACCGAATAGGCGCCGGAGATCACGGCCTGCGACGCGATGACGGTGGCGAGCGTGGCCAACCCGACCATCGGCATCACCATCCACTCGGGGCAGAGGCGGAAGAACGGATTCTGGATCGCCGCAGGATGAGCGATCAGTAGCGCGCCCTGCCCGAAGTAATTCAACATCAGCGCAGGAAGCACGAGGCCGAACCACGCCAGCCGGATCGGAAACCGGCCGAAATGTCCCATGTCGGTGTAGAGCGCCTCGCCGCCGGTCACCGCAAGCACGACCGAACCGAGTGCATAGAAGCTCATCAGCGGATGACGGATCACGAATTCGACGGCATGGCTCGGATCGATCGCGACCAGGACTTCCGGCGCGCGCACGATACTGCCGATGCCGAGCGCCGCGAGCGTCACGAACCACAGACACATCACCGGCCCGAACAGGCGGCCGACCAATCCGGTGCCGCGCGACTGGATCGCAAACAGCCCTGTGAGAACCACCGCCGTGACCGGCACGACGTAGGCGTTCAGATCCGGCGTAACGACCTCGAGGCCCTCGACCGCGCTGAGCACCGAGATCGCCGGCGTGATCATGCTGTCGCCGTAGAACAGCGCCGCGGCGATCACACCGAGCATCATCAAGGGATAGTGCACGCGCCTGCCCCTCGTCAGCTCGGTGACGAGGGCGAGCAGCGCCAGCGATCCGCCCTCGCCGTGGTTGTCGGCGCGCATGATGACGATGACGTATTTGACGGTGACCAGCAGCATCACCGTCCAGAACACCAGCGACAGCACGCCGAATATATTCTCGGGCGTCACCGGAATCGGATGGTGGCCCGCGAAGGTTTCCTTCAGCGCGTACAGCGGACTGGTACCGATGTCGCCGTAGACGACGCCGATCGCACTGATCAGAAGCCCGAGGCCGGCCTTCTTCTGATGGCCCATGCTAATCCCCACGCCCCCGCGGCCGATCGCCGCGGAACGGCGCTTCGGCTACAATCGCCGTCCACGTCCGCGCACGACAGCAGCCAGCGTGATGCCACACACCGGCGCTCGATCGAAATGTCGCGACTTGTCTCATAGCGGTTGAGCTCTGTTATTGACCTGGATCAGCCGGCCGAGTGCGCCGGCCGAGGCGGCCGTAAGCATTGTGGTTGTTATTTGCGAAGAATGGGCGTCAGAACCAACCGCGAAGGCGGGCTAGAAGCATAGGTTGCTCACCAGTTTTCCGCGCTTGTCCTTGATCGCGAACGGGCAGTCCGCGCGCTTCAATGCTGCCGTCGCGTCGGCATTGCCGAGCGCCGCCGACTTCTCGTAGTA
>NZ_BADD01000222.1 GCF_000333455.1 Rhodopseudomonas sp. B29 | reverse complement strand
CACCCTGCTGCTGGCGAATTTCTTCTGCTGCGCGACGCATTCCGGGCCGATCTTCCACACCGTCAGCTACGCCGTGACCTGCGGCATCCCGATGATCGCCGCGGTGTCGATCTACAGCGTCGAAGGTTTTTCCGGCATGTTCGGCCGCATCGGCTTCGGCCTTGCCGGCGACCGCTTCGGCGCCCAGCGCGTGCTGGTGCTCGGCCTCTTGGCGCAGGCGCTCGGCGTCGCGTCCTATGCGTTCGTCGGCTCGCTGGGTGGCTTCTACGCCGTGGCGGTGGTGGTCGGCTTCATTTATGCTGGCACCATGCCGCTCTACGCGGTGATCATCCGCGAGAATTTCCCGCTGCGGATGATGGGCACGATCATCGGCGGCATCTCGATGGCCGGCAGCCTCGGCATGTCGACCGGGCCGCTGGTCGGCGGGCTGATCTACGACCGCTTCGGCAGCTACGCGCCGATGTATCTGGCCGCCTGCGGCATGGGCCTCACCGCCATGCTGATCGTCGCCGCCTTCCGTCCGTTCCCACAGCGCCAATTGGAGACGGCGCCAGCATGAGTCCGCAGGCTGGGCAAAGGCGCACAGCGCCGTGCCCACGCCCTGCTCTTCTGATAGCCTGCTACTTCTTTTCCTCGATCTTCTTCTTCGTCATGATCGCCAGCAGCGCGTAGTCCGGGGTCTTGCCCGGCTCGCTGGCGATCTGGTCGTAGAACAGATAGTCGCCGTCGAGCCGCATCCGGATATCGTCGATCTTGACGGCGTCGATCGGATTCAGCGTCACCAGCGTACCGCCTTTCACCGAACCAACCTTTGTGCCCGGCTTCAACGCCGTCGCGGTGCCTTCGACAAAGACGATGCTGCCGTCGGCTTCGATCTTGAACTTGTCGACCTCGGTGAATTTCTGCGTGCCGAGTCCGTCGCAGGTCATCGATGCCTCGTCGACGACGTAACTCTTGTCGTCGCCTTTGAAGCGCATGACGATGTCCGGACAGGTATGAACCTCCCCGCCCATCTGAAACACGCCCTTGCCGCTCCAGGTGCCGTCTACAAACGCCGCTCCGCCCGCAAACGCCGGCGCGCTCAACAGCCCGCTTACCGCTACGATCCACCACCGTGTCATGTGCGCTCCTCCGCCAGGCCTCACTGCTATCTTAGGCAGCGGGGCGGAATTGCAATGGTAGCAGACCGGAGACACACAATTATTCGCGATGGCAAAGGCGTTGAGTTAGTTCATCGGTGCCTGAGTGTAGGAATACGACGATCATTTCGGCAGCTCGATATAGCGCAGAGCATTGCCTCCCCCTCAGTGTCATCGCCCGCGAAAGCGGGCGACCCAGTATCCCAGGGCGTCCGTGGCCGAGCACTGAGCAGCAAGCATGCGCTCTGGAATACTAGGTCCCCCGCATGCGCGGGGGATGACGGCATACAGTTTGGCGGCCGCACTGCCCTTCATTTCTCCCGCTTGTCCGACACCTCGCGCAGTCGTGCATGGCAGCATTCGCTCCCTCCCCTTGCAAAGCGCCGTGGTGTCGCCATTGTCTCAACTCCCGCCGTCTACCCCACCTCAAAACCACCCACCTCATCCCAAGGAGCCCGCAATGACCGACGCCCCCTACACGCCGCCCAAAGTCTGGACCTGGGACAAGGAAAACGGCGGCCGGTTCGCGTCGATCAACCGGCCGATCGCCGGGCCGACGCATGACAAGGAGCTGCCGGTCGGCAAGCATCCGCTGCAGCTGTATTCGCTGGCGACGCCGAACGGCCAGAAGGTGACGATCATGCTCGAAGAGCTGCTCGCGCTCGGCCACAAGGGTGCCGAATACGACGCCTGGCTGATCAAGATCGGCGACGGCGATCAGTTCTCGTCCGGCTTTGTCGACGTCAATCCCAATTCGAAGATCCCGGCGATGCTCGACCGCTCGGCCAACCCGCCGATCCGCGTGTTCGAATCCGGCTCGATCCTGCTCTATCTCGCCGAGAAGTTCGGCGCCTTCATCCCGACCGACCTGGCCGGGCGCACCGAGACGCTGAACTGGCTGTTCTGGCAGATGGGCTCGGCGCCGTATCTCGGCGGCGGCTTCGGCCACTTCTACGCCTATGCGCCGGAGAAGTGGGAGTATCCGATCAACCGCTTCGCCATGGAGGTGAAGCGGCAGCTGGACGTGCTCGACCGTCGTCTCGCCGAGACCGAATATCTTGCAGGCAGCGACTACACGATTGCCGACATCGCGGTGTGGCCGTGGTACGGCGGCCTGGCGCTCGGCTGGCAGTACAACGACAGCGCCACTTTCCTGGATGTCGCGAGCTACACCAACGTACAGCGCTGGGCCAAGGCGATCTTCGAGCGCCCCGCTGTGAAGCGCGGCCGCAAGGTCAACAGAGTCACCGGCGAACCGTCAGACCAACTGCACGAACGCCATGACGCCGGCGATTTCGACATCAAGACGCAGGACAAGGTAGCAAAGTAATTACGCCTTCCACTGTTATTCCGGGATGCGCCCGCAGGGCGCAGACCCGGAATCTCGCGCGGTGGAGCACCGTGCCGAGACAGATCGAGATTCCGGGTTCGCTCACGACGTGAGCGCCCCGGAATGACAAGAAGAGAGACTGAACTACACACTATGCCTTGGTGCAGCCACGCGGCCTTGCGTCGTGGCGATGCCCATCTCGAAGCTGTCGGCGATGCGGCGGGCGCGGATGATGAACTCGGCGGCGAGTTCCGGCGCGAACAGTTCGTTTGCGGTCGCTTCGAACAGCCTCAGCCAGCGATCGAAATGCTTAGGATCGAGGCCGAGCATCAGATGCGGCCGCATCGGCCGGCCGCCGTAGCGCCCGGTCTTGAGCAGCATCGACGACCAGAAATCGGTGATCTGCGCGATGTGGTGATCCCAGTCGGCGACGGCACGGCCGAAGATCGGGCCGATCAACTCGTCCTCGCGGGCGCGGGCGTAGAAGGTGCGGACAAGCAGACCGATATCGGCGTCGGTGAGCGCTGGCGAGGTCAGGCTGGACATGCTGCCGATGTAAGCCCTCCGGCCCCTCGGCTCAATATGGCGGCGCGCGTTTGGCACGCTGGGCCTTGGCGGCTTCGACCCACCAGCCGAGATCGTCGGCGAACCGCGGGAACGCCCGCGCCAGCGCCTTGCCGCCCTCGCCGATCGGCGCGCCCGTCTCGTCCAGCGTCTGCGAAATCGGGCCGACGCCGAGCGTCGAGGAGATCACCACCATGCCCATTTCGCTCAGGATGCCGTGCCAAGCCGTGGCGGAGCGCACGCCGGAAAACCGGCCGGCCGAATAGCTGGCAATCGCCGCCGGACGCCAGAACCATTCCTCCAGGAAATGATCGGTCAGGTTCTTCAACCCGGGCTGAACACTCCAATTATATTCGCCGGTGACGAAAACGAAACCATCGGCGTCGCGGATCTTCTGAGCGAGATCTTCCAGCGCCGCTGGTGCCTCACCCTTGGGATATTCCTTGTACATGCGGTCGAGCATCGGCAGCCCCACCGCCTTGGCGTCGATCAGTTCGACATCGTCGCCGCGCGCCGCCAATTCGCGGACCAGATAATCAGCCAGCCGGATTCCCATCCGGTCGCTGCGATAGGAGCCATAGAAAACGAGCAAACGATGCGACATCTAGCATGATCCCTTTGAATTTCGCTGATGATTAGCAACAGCTTGGACCGATGACTATCCCTTCTCGCCGGAGAGATTGCGGCCACAGCGTCGCAGCGATGCCGCAAATTTCCGATAGTATGATCCGCTGGCGACAACGCAGGAAACGCGCGATGAAACAGCGAAACATCGGTCACAGCGGGATCGAAGTCGGTGAGATTGGTCTGGGCTGCATGGGAATGTCGGAATTCTACGGCCCGACCGACGACGAGGCGTCGCTGCATACGCTCGACCATGCTTACGAACTCGGCGTCACGCTGTACGACACCGCCGACATGTACGGCAATGGCCACAACGAGCGGCTGCTGTCGGCGTTCCTGCGCCGTCATCGCGACGTCCGCGTCGCCAGCAAGTTCGGCATCGTCCGCGGCGAGACCGTGTTCGATCGCCGTATCGACAATTCGCCGGCCTATATCGCGTCGGCCTGTGATGCCTCGTTGCAGCGGCTCGGCGTCGATACCATCGATCTGTACTACGCGCACCGCATCAACACCGAGCAGCCGATCGAGGACACGATCGGCGCAATGGCGCGGCTGATCGAGGCCGGCAAGGTGCGGGCGATCGGATTATCGGAGTGCTCGGCCAGAACACTGCGCCGCGCCCATGCGGTGCATCCGATCGCAGCGGTGCAGAGTGAATACAGCCTATGGAGCCGCGATCCGGAAGCCGAAGTACTGCCAGCCTGCCGCGAGCTCGGCGTCAGCTTCGTTGCCTATTCGCCGCTCGGTCGCGGCATGCTGACCGGCGCGATCAGCCGCGCGGACGACTTGCCCGCCAACGATTATCGCCGTTCGTCGCCGCGGTTCGTCGGCGAGAAATTCGATGCCAATCTGCGGCTGGTCGAAATCGTCAAGCAGCTTGCGGCGGCCAAGGGCTGCACGCCGGCGCAGCTCGCGCTCGCCTGGTTGCTAGGCCAGGGCGACGACATCATTCCGATCCCGGGAACGAAGCGGATCGCTCGGCTTGATGAAAACATCGGCGCAAGCAGCATCGTGCTCGTCGAGGCGGACCTCGCAGCCATCCGCGAGGCGCTGCCGGCAGGCGCGGCCTCCGGCGAACGTTATCCCAAGGGCGGCCAAGTCGGTCTCAACGCCTGAGCCGGCCTGTGCCGACCAAGCATCCGGCGGAACGCGTTCTCTCAGCTCTTCGGCAGCTTCGGGATCGAATCGGCGAAGCCGTTGTAGCAGGCGAGGCGCTCGTCCTCTTCCTTTCGAAAGCGGCATTCGGCAACGGCCTTCGCGGCCTTCGGCTTAGCGCCCTTCGCGGCCGGCTTGGGCGGAAACACCGCGTCGTAACAGTCGAGCCGCTCCTTGGTGCCGTCCTCGATTTCCAAGCAGGCCTGGAGCTTGTTTGCGACCGAGGGGCTGCCGGCCGGTTTGGCCGATTTCGACCGCGCCGGCTTCGGCGCAGCGGCGGGCTGCGCGGTCGCAGCCGGAGCAGCCGCTTCGGGCGCCGAGGCAGCGGCCTGGGCGGGTTTGGCGAGCCCCTTTGCGCCCTTGGGTTTCGGCTTGATCTGCACCAGGGGCTGATCGCCGACCATCGGCGGCGCAGGCGTCTGCGCCACAGCCGCAGTCGACAACAGAACAGCCGCCAAAATCACGCTCGTTCTCATCGATTTTCCCCATCG
>NZ_BADD01000223.1 GCF_000333455.1 Rhodopseudomonas sp. B29 | reverse complement strand
AGCACTTGCGAGGAGGCCGAGCCGGTTTCGGTGGCGCCGCGCTGGACGTCGGTGACGTTGCTCGACACCAGCTGCGTGCCCTGCGCCGCCTGCTGGACGTTGCGGGAGATCTCCTGGGTCGCCGCACCTTGCTCTTCGATGGCCGAGGCGATGGTCGAGGAAATCTCGGACAGCCGCTGGATGGTCTGGGAGATCTCGCCGATCGCCGACACCGAATCCTGCGTTGCCGACTGGATGCTGGCGATCTGCTGGCCGATTTCGCCGGTGGCCTTGGCGGTCTGCTCGGCGAGTGGCAACGCCGAACAAGGCCACTGTTCACGGGTTCTGCAGGCCAGCAGCACTGACGTGGACGAACATTGTGCCAGTCTCGGCGCATGGCGGCTTGCTTATGATCAGATCAGCGCCGGCGCATTTCGCGGCAGCTTCGCGCTGCTGTCGCTTCCGAGCGTCGAAGTCTTCCGAGAAAATACTAGTCGGCAAGTTCGGCAATACGGTCAGCTCGGCGTCGATCGGTTCGGAATCGGGCTGCCCTGGCAGGCTGACGGAGAGATCAGTTTCAACGGCGTGACGATCACGCCGGCCCGCGTGATCACCTGCTTCGACGCCGAAGTCGATATGTGCACACCGGAGCAGTTCGAGTTCCGGGGGGTGGTGACGAGCGCCAGGCTTGTCGAAGGCATTGCCGACACGCTCGGCATCACGCTGCCCCAGGATGCCTGGCATCAGTTGCGCGCGATGGAAGTCGAATCTGCGGCCTTGCAACGGCTGCGAGAACTACTGACGGACGTGTGCGACACCATCGCTACTTCGCCGGCCGCCTTCGACGAACCCGCGGTGTTCCAGGCGCTCGAAGACGCAATCCTGATCGAGATCACCGATATGCTGCCGACGGCGCGCACCTGCGACGAGGTGCGGAGCGCAACAGCGCGCAAACGCACGGTCGATCGCGCCTGCGAGCTGATGCTCACCACCGGGGACGAGGCCGTGTCGATCCTCGATGTCTGCAAACATGTCGGCGTCAGCCGGCGGAAACTAAACTACTGCTTCCAACACGTCCTCGGCACCACGCCGATCAACTACGCGCGGGCCGTCCGGCTCAATCGCGTGCGGCGCGATCTGAAGCACTGCCGCGATCCGCACACCGGCGTCTACGACGTCGCTGCGACGCATGGCTTCTGGCACTTCAGCCAATTCTCCCTCGACTATAAACGGCACTTCTGCGAGCTACCATCGGAGACTCTGCGGCGCGGCCGCGCGGCGTAGAGTCGTCCTGGGTGGCGGCGCTTGACCGTCAAGGCGGCCGATTCCGCGGTTATGCCGTCATGGCATCCGGCGACGCCTGTGGGCCGGCGAACAGGCTGCGGCCCGGAATGGCGTCCAGCAACGCGCGCGTATAGGCGTGCTGGGGCGACGTGAACACCGACTTGGTATCGCCCTGCTCGACGATCTCGCCATAGCGCATCACCACGATGCGATCGGCGATCTCGGCGGCGACGCGCAGATCGTGGGTGATGAACAGCATCGCGAGGTTCATCTCCTCGCGCAGCTCCGCCAGCAGGTCGAGAATCTGCGCCTGCACCGAAACGTCGAGCGCCGACACCGCCTCGTCGGCGACCAGCACCATCGGTTTCAGCGCGAGTGCGCGCGCGATGCAGATGCGCTGCCGCTGACCGCCGGAGAATTCGTGCGGATAGCGCTTGGCGGCGCTGGCGTCGAGACCGACGCGCGCCAGCAGGCGATGAACGTCGGCCATCGCCTCGGCCGGCGGCACGCCATAGGCCATCGGTCCGCGCGCAATCGCGTCGCCGACTTTCTGGCGCGGATCGAGCGCGGCGAAAGGATCCTGAAACACGATCTGCACCTTGCGGCGCATCGCCCGCAGTTGCGGGCCGCGCAGTTCAAGAAAATCCGCCCCGGCGAATTCGACCGCACCCGTATCCGGCTCGATCAGCCGCATGATGATGCGGCCGAGCGTCGATTTGCCGGAGCGGCATTGCCTCGTCAGCCACCCGGCGCTGCAGCGCAGGAGCACCAAATGGTGAGCCCGGCGCGCGCGGTGTTTCTCGATCGCGACGGCGTCCTGGTGGTGCCGCAGTTTCGCGACGGCCGCAGCTACGCGCCGGCGACGCTGGCTCAGTTCAAGCTGGACGACGGCGCACCCGAGTGCCTGCGAGACTTGAAGCGGGCCGGCTATCTGCTCGTCGTCGTCACCAATCAGCCCGACATCGGCAACGGCCGCGTCTCTCGGGCCGTAGTCGACGAGATGCACGCGCGCATGCGTGCCGCGCTGCCGATCGACGATATCGAGCTGTGCCCGCATCGCCAGGACGAAGGTTGCGCCTGGCGCAAGCCGCAGCCGGGCATGCTGA
>NZ_BADD01000224.1 GCF_000333455.1 Rhodopseudomonas sp. B29 | reverse complement strand
CATCCGGCCGCCCATCGTGTCGCGCTTCGCCCAGCGCTGCAGCGACGGAATGACGTCGGCCGAGGTCACCGGCGCGCCGTCGTGAAACGCCAGGCCGGGGCGCAGCACGAAAGTGTAGGTCAGGCCGTCGGAGGAGACTTCGTGGCTCTCGACCATCTGCGGACGGATCTGAAACTTCGAATCCATCGCGAACAGCGTGTCGTAGATGTTGAGGCCGTGATTACGCCCGGTCCAGGCGGTGTTGATCACCGGATCGGTCGCGCGCAGCGGCGCGTGCATCACCGCCCGGATGGTCTTGGACGAAGCACCGCGGGCGATGTTCGGCATCATGCCGGCCGCGAGCGACGCGGCGCCGGCTTTCAGGATCGTGCGGCGATTCAAGGTCGTCAGCATGGAAGGCTCCTGGTGAATGCGTTCGTTAGGATGCGGAGACATGCGCGGCGATCGCGCGATAAGCGGCGAGCCAGCGATGATCGAGCGGGATGTCCATCGCCTTCGGCTGCGTAGCGAGCTTGACGATGACGGTGTCGGTCTGGACGTCGACGTAGATCCACTGGCCGTGGATGCCGATCGCGGCGAGATCGCCGCGCGCCGGGTCGATCGTGTACCACTTGCTGCGATAGCGCCCCCCGGGGAAGATCTCGGCGAGATCGCCATCGGCCCAGGCCTGCGAGTCGCCGTTGGCGTGGATGTCGTCGATCCACCAACCGGGCACGACCTGACGACCGCCGACATTGCCGCGGCAACGGATCATCTCGCCGAACCGCGCAAGGTCGCGCGCAGTTGCGGAGATGCCACCGGCGCTACGTGCCGCACCCAATGCATCGAGCGTCATCGATGCATTCTCGGCGGCGCCCATCGGCTGCCACAGATACTCGGACAGGATCGCCGAATAGGAAGTGCCGCAGGCGCGTTCATAGAGCCAGCCGAGCGCGTCCGTGTTCGGCGACACGTAGTGGAACGCCTTGCCGTGCGGCTTGCCGCTGGCGCGCATCTTCGCCAGCATGCTGCGCTGATCGGTGACCTCGAGACCCGGCGGCGGCAGATCCCAGCCCGACGCGTAGCGATAGCGGGCGACGTCGCCGGCGGGATCCTCGTAGTCTTCTTCGAACGCAATGCCGACCGTCATGTCGAGCAGATGGCGCACCGCGCAGCCATCATCATAGGCGGAGCCTTTCAGCTCCGGCAGATAGCTCACGACGAGCGCATCCGGATCGATCAGCCCACGCTCGACCAGGATGCCGCCGAGCGTGCCGGCGATCGATTTGCTGACCGAGCAAATCAGATGCGGCGTCGTCGCGCTCATGCCGTCGCCGTACCATTCGTGCACCAGCGTGCCGCGGTGCACCACGAGTAGCGCATCGGCGAACGTCTCATGCAGCGTGGCGGCCACCGACGTTTGAGCGCCATCGGGAGCCACGAAGCCGAGGCTGGCGAGCTCGCGCGGCGCCGCCGGCAACGGCGTGGCCTGCTCGGCACGGCGGATTTCCGCGGTCGGCAGGATTTCCCGCGCGTGGGTGAAGCCCCACCGGATGGCCGGGAAGGTTCTCCAATTGGCGCGGGTTACCTGCGCCTGCGGGGCAGCAGGACTGCCACGCATGAGTTCGGTCGGTCGCATCGTCTACTCCCGGCGCCGCGTTTTCTGATACCGTTCAAGGGACGGCTGCAGCGCGCGAGAGGTATCTGAGACCACCTGGACGACCAGGCGTTATCGAAAATTCGCAAATCTCGGGAGCGAACCGAAGCAGCGTTCCCGGCTTGGCGCGAAGTTTGCTTTGAGAGCGGCAGATGCAAAGCACCGAAGCTCTGACACATCCGGTTGCAGAAGCCGAGACCACAGCCGGCCTCCGCTGCAACGCCGAACAAGGCCACTGTTCACGGGTTCTGCAGGCCAGCAGCACTGACGTGGACGAACATTGTGCCAGTCTCGGCGCATGGCGGCTTGCTTATGATCAGATCAGCGCCGGCGCATTTCGCGGCAGCTTCGCGCTGCTGTCGCTTCCGAGCGTCGAAGTCTTCCGAGAAAATACTAGTCGGCAAGTTCGGCAATACGGTCAGCTCGGCGTCGATCGGTTCGGAATCGGGCTGCCCTGGCAGGCTGACGGAAAGATCAGTTTCAACGGCGTGACGATCACGCCGGCCCGCGTGATCACCTGCTTCGACGCCGAAGTCGATATGTGCACACCGGAGCAGTTCGAGTTCCGGGGGGTGGTGACGAGCGCCAGGCTTGTCAAAGGCATTGCCGAAACGCTCCGCATCACGCTGCCCCAGGATGCCTGGCA
>NZ_BADD01000225.1 GCF_000333455.1 Rhodopseudomonas sp. B29 | reverse complement strand
CGCGCGGCGTGAAACCGACGCGGAAATTCCATTTCTGCCACTCGACGTTCCAGCCGTCGACCTTGAAGCTGGCGCCCTCGGGCTGCTCGATGTGGAGCGGCTTGATGTCGGTGCGCGGATTGGTGAGTTCGTGTGCTCCGTAGTTTCGCTTCTTGCGCGGGATCGGGACGATCGGATCCTCGTCGAGCAGATCGACCACCTTGCCGGCGATGAGGTCGACCACCGCGACGACACCCTCGATCGGATGCGCGTAGGCGTTGTCCTGCGGGTGCTCACGGAAGAAGCTGGTGGCCCGGACGATGCGGGCGCCGCGTTCGAACTCCTTGTCGAAGAAGCCGGACGAAAACGGATCGACTTGCACCAGTTCGATCTCGGCGTCGGTCAGGCCACGGCGATACATTGCGGCGCGCCAGCCTGGATCGCCCTTCACCACCGCCTCGCACTTGAAGAATTCCTCCAGCATCACCGGCGGCTGGCCATACGGCGCTTCGCGGTTCGGCAACACCTTGCGCGACAGAATCCTCGACGACGCGACATCGACGATGTGCTCGGCCGCTACGCCGTTCGAGACGTCCAGCGTCAACACGAAGGCACGGCGCGGCAGCGCGGCGCCGGCTTCGTAGTCGCGCAGTTCGGCCTTCAGCGGTTCTTCGAGTCGCACCGTCGGAAACCGGCAATGCGCCGGCGCCGGTGCTGCGGCCCGCACGACATCGCAAACGGTCGCGATCTCGGTCTCGCTGAGCGGATCCAGCGGATGGGGCACGGATGCCTTCACGGGGGGTTCCGGCTGTCGCTCGGTCGCTTCAGACATCATCTGGGACATGGTCGGCTCCATCATCATCCGGTCGTGTTGATTCAAACTGTGGCGAGCGCGCGCAGCCGTTCCTGGCCGGGGGCGGCCGCAAACAATGCGCGCGTGTAGTCGTGCTGCGGGTGCTGCATGATCTCGGCGGTCGGGCCGGTTTCGACGATCTCGCCGTGGCGCATCACCATGATGCGGTCGCACAGCTCGGCCGCGACGCGCAGGTCGTGGGTGATGAACAGCATCGCCAGCCCAAGCCGCGCGCGCAGATCCGCGAACAGCTTCAGCACCTGCGCCTGCACGGTCACATCCAGCGCCGACACCGACTCGTCGGCGATCAGGATCTGCGGTTCGCTGACCAGCGCCCGCGCGATGCAGATGCGCTGGCGCTGTCCGCCCGAGAATTCGTGCGGCAGCCGGTCGAAGATATAGGCATCCATCCCGACGAGTTCGAGCAGTGCTCTCACCTTGTCGCGCGCAACCTCGGCTGGCACTCCGAAATTCACCGCGCCTTCGATCAGCGAGCGGCCGACCGGAAGCCGCGGATTGAGCGAGCGATACGGGTCCTGGAAAACAAACTGAATGTAGCGGCGCTGCAGCCGCAGCTCTTCCTGCCCGGCCGTCGAGATGTCGCGGCCCATCAGCAGGATCTGCCCGGCAGTCGGTGTCGCCAGCCGCGCCACGCAGCGCGCCAGCGTCGATTTGCCCGAGCCGGACTCGCCGACGACGCCGAGGATCTCGCCCTGATTCAAGGTGAAGCTCGCGCCCTTGAGCGCGTGCGTGGTCGTCGCGGCGCCGAACAGCGAGCGCCGTCCATACACCATCTGCACGTCGCGGACGTCGAGCACGGGAGCCGCCAATTCGGACGGCACGTTCGTCGATGCGTGGCCCTTCGGCACCGAGTCGATCAGCAGCCGCGTGTAGGCCTTCTCCGGCGACTGCAGCACCTTGGCGGCCGGGCCGCTCTCGACCACCTCGCCGCGCTGCATCACCACGACCTGATCGGCGATATCGGCGACCACGCCGAAATCGTGGGTGATGAACAACACGCCGATGTTGCGGCGCTCCACCAGCGACTTGATCAGACCGAGGATCTGCTTCTGCGTCGTCACATCGAGCGCCGTCGTCGGCTCGTCGGCGATCAGCAGCGACGGCGACAGCAGTAGCGCCATCGCGATCATCACGCGCTGCCGCTGTCCGCCGGAGAGCTGATGCGGATAAGAGTTCATCACCCGCTTCGGATCGCGGACCAGCATGTCTTCGAGCGTCGCCAGGATCAGCGCATCGAGCGCGCTCCGCGACATCGGCGTCTCGCCGTGGAATTCGATCACTTCGGCGAGCTGCGCACGGATGGTCATGACCGGGTTCAGCGCCGTCATCGGCTCCTGGAAGATCATCGCCATCCGGCTGCCGCGCAACTTGCGCACCTTCTCCGGATCAGTGCCGAGCAGTTCCTCACCGAGCAGCCGGATCGAGCCGGCCCGCGGTGTCAGCGCGTCGGGCAGCAGCCCCATCACGCTGAACGACGTCACCGACTTGCCCGAGCCGGACTCGCCGACGATGCAGGCGATCTCGCCGGCGCCGATCGTGAGGTCGAGACCGCGCACGATCGGATCGCCGGACGGGTCGTCACGACGGCCGACGACAAGACCCTTGATTGTGAGAACCGGCTCGGTCATTTGAGGCGCCCCACCGACTTGGCCAGGCGCGGATCGAGCAGGTCGCGCAGCCCATCGCCGATCCGGTTGATGGCGAACACGGTGAGCACGATGCACAGGCCCGGCAACAGCATCAGCAGCGGCTTGACCTGGAACACCAGGCGGGCATTAGCCATCATGTTGCCCCAGCTCGGCACCTCGTCGGGCATGCCGATGCCGAGGAACGACAGCGACGCCTCGATCAGGATCGCCGACGACGCGATGTAGGTCGCCTGCGCGATCAGCGGCGCTAGCACGTTCGGCAGCATGTGGCGGGCGATCAGCGTCGGCGTTCGCGTCCCCATGCTGACCGCCGCCTCGATGTACGGCTCCTCGCGGACCGTCAACACCACGCTGCGCACCAAGCGCGCGACCCGCGGAATTTCGGGGATGGCGATCGCGATACAGATCGTCACCAGATCGGCCCCGAGCGCGCCGATCATCGCCACGGCAAACAGGATGGCGGGAATGGCCATCACGCCGTCCATCGCGCGCATCAGCAGCCCGTCGACCCAGCGCACCGCGCCCGAGATCAGCCCGAGCAGCGCGCCGAACACCACTGCGAGCAGCGCTACGACGCCGCCGACCAGCAGCGACACGCGGCTGCCGTAGACCAGCCGGCTATAGACGTCGCGGCCGAGATGATCGGTGCCGAGCCACGCCGCGGCACTCGGCGGCTTCAGCCGCAAACGTGGCTGCACGGCGGCCGGATCGACCACGCCGAGAACGCTGGCGAAGATCGCGATCAGGATCAGCACGCCGAGCACGATCGAACCGAACAGCACCGCCTTGCTGCGGAAGATGCGCGGCAGCGATCGTGTTCGCTTCGGCGCGGCGGTCGGCGATGCGGCAACGATCACGCTCATGACAGCGAAATCCTCGGGTCGAAGGCGGCGTAGCTGAGATCTATCAGCAGGTTGATCAGCACGTAGACGCCGCCGAACACGATGATGACGGCCTGGATCACCGGGTAATCGCGCGCCATCACCGAATCCACGGTGAGCCGGCCGAGACCCGGCAGATTGAAGATGCTTTCGGTGATCACCACGCCGCCGATCAGCAGCGCGACGCCGATGCCGATGATCGAGACGATCGGCACCGCCGCGTTGCGCAGCGCGTGCCGGAAGATCACCGTCCGCTCGGGAAGCCCCTTGGCCCGGGCGGTGCGTACATAATCATCCGACATCACCTCGAGCAGACTGGTCCGCGACACCCGTGCGATCAGCGCGATATAGACGAAACTCAGGGTCAGAACCGGCAGCGTCAGATGCCACAGGAAGCGGCCGACGCCGCCCGACAAGGGCACGTAGCCCTGGACCGGAAACAGGCCGGCCTGCATCGACAGCAGATAGATCCACACGTAGCCGACCGCGAAGGTCGGGACTGCAAAGCCCGCGGTGGTCATCACCGAGGTGAGCTGATCGACGATCCCGCCACGACGCCAGGCCGCATAGACTCCGAGCGGCACGCCGATCACCACCGACACCAGCATGGTCATCAGCGACACCGCGATCGTCGGCGCGGTGTGCTGGCCGATCAGCCGCAGCACAGGCGTGCCCGACACGATCGAGGTGCCGAGGTCGCCGTGCAGCACCCGCCAGCCCCATTGCAGGAACTGGATGATCATCGGCTGATCGAGGCCGAGCCGCGCCCTAATCGCCGCGATCGCTTCCGGCGTGGCGTTGTCGCCGGCGAGCTGCGCGACCGGATCGCCCGAGCTGATGCGCAGCAGCACGAAGGCGATCAACGCGACCGCGATCAGCACCGGCACGGTCGCGGCGATCCGCCGTCCGATGAGCAGCAGGACCTGCACGTCACACCTTCTCGACGTTCCAGAACAACGGTGCCGGGGCCGCGACGATGCCTGTGAGCGCCTTGGCGTGGCACACCGGCTGCTTGATCAGGCCCCCCGGAATATGCGTCACGACTTCGTAGGCGCGGGCCTGGATCGCGTCGGCCATCGACTTCTGCACTTCCGCACTCGGCTCCATCGCGAACTTCGCGCGTAGCGCCTCGACCTCGGCGTCCTCCGGCCAGCCGGGAATGCCGCTGGCCTTGCCGCGGGTGTCGATCAGCGTGTTGCCGAGCGGATTCATCAGATCGGCGGTCGTCGTCACGTAATGGTAGACCGACCAGCCACCCTGGGTCGCCGCCTCGGTCTTGACGCGCCGCGCCAGCAGCGATCCCCAATCCATCGTCAGCACCTGGACGTTCATGCCGAGCGCACGCAGCTTCTGTGCGGTGACGGTCGACGAGCCGTATAGCAACGGCGAATCTGTTCCCTGCATCATCACCACCGGCGCGCCGTTATAGCCGCCTTTCTTCAGCAGCTCCTTGGCGCGCGCGAGATCGGGTTTGCAATTCCATCCGGTCTCGGAGGCGAACGGCGTGTTCGGCCCGAACATCGCCGCGCTCGGCTTGTAGTAATCGGGATTGCCGACCTGCGCTTCCAGCCAGTCGACCTGGTCGCTGGCATACATCAGCGCCTGCCGGATTTCCGGTCGGTTGAACGGCTCGGTGAGCCAGTTCATCCGCACCACCGACATGAAGCCCAGCGGGTTGTAGTCGGCGACGACCAGCTTCTTATCCTGCGCCAGCTGCGGCAGCAGATCGTGTGGCGGCGCTTCCAGGAAGTCGATCTCGCCGTTCGACAGCGCATTGGCGGCGGTCTGCATGTCCGGCATGCTGATCCACTCATAGCGGTCGACCTTCACCACCTTGCCGCCGGCAAGCCCGTCCGGCGCTTCTGCACGCGGCACGTAGTTCGGATTGCGTTCATAGGCGGCGCGGCTGCCGGGCTGGAATTCGGACGGCAGAAAGCGGAACGGCCCCGAGCCGATGAATTCGGTCACCGGCTGTTCCGGCGGCTGCTGCGCGAGCCGTGCCGGCATGATGAACGGGA
>NZ_BADD01000226.1 GCF_000333455.1 Rhodopseudomonas sp. B29 | reverse complement strand
CGCGTGCTCGATCAGGCCGGCGCTGTCGAAATGCACGTGGACGTCGATCGCACCCGGCGTCGCGATGAGCCCCTCGCAGTCGCGCACGGTCGTTCCGGTCGAGACGATCAGCCGCGGATCGACGCCGTCCATGATCTTGGGATTGCCGGCCTTGCCGAGCCCGACGATGCGGCCGTTCCTGATGCCGAGGTCGCCCTTGACGATGCCGAGCACCGGATCGATCACCGTGACGTTGCACAGCAAGAAATCCAGCGCACCTTCGGCCGAGGTGATGCCGGCCATGCCGATGCCGTCGCGCAACGTCTTGCCGCCGCCGTGCAGGCATTCGTCGCCATAGATCGCGTAGTCCTTCTCGACCACCGCTTCGAGAGCGGTGTCGCCGAGCCGCACCTTGTCGCCTGTCGTCGGGCCGTACAGTGCTGCGTAGTCCCGTCGTGCAATCGTCGCCATCACGCCCCCCTGAAGCCACGAGCCTTGGCGCGCGCCAGCGCCGCCTCGCGCACGCGCGGATCGGAACTAAGCCCCGCCGTCAGATTATTCAGTCCGGTGAGTTCGCCGTTGCCGCCGAACTCGACCAGCGTCACCTCTTTGGTGGCGCCCGGCTCGAACCGCACCGCGGTGCCGGCCGGAATATCGAGCCGCATACCGAACGCGGCGCCGCGATCGAAATCGAGCGCGGCATTGACCTCGAAGAAGTGATAGTGCGAGCCGATCTGGATCGGCCGGTCGCCGGTGTTGATCGCCTTCAGAGTGATCCGGCGGCGGCCGGCATTGAGTTCAAGCTTGCCGTCTGCGGCGGTTATCTTGCCGGGATGCTCGGTATCCGCGTCGCTGCCCGGCGCCGGCCGGATCGGTTCGTGCACGGTGACCAGCTTGGTGCCGTCGGGAAACACGCATTCGACCTGGATCATGTGCATCATCGCGGCGATGCCGGTCATCACGTCGGCCGTCGTGAGGATGGTCGAGCCGTAGGCAATCAGATCGGCGACCGAACGGCCGTCGCGCGCGCCTTCGAGGATCTCGTCGGTGATGATGGCCACCGCCTCCGGATAGTTCAGCTTCAGCCCGCGGCCGCGGCGACGCCGTGCCAGTTCGGCGGCGTTGAAGATGGTCAGGCGTTCCATTTCGGTCGGTGTCAGCAGCATCGGTCTTCTCTTTAGTTGACGAACAGCCGCAGATCGGCGCGCACGTGGCGCGCGGCGGCAATATCGATGAACGGCACGAAGCTCGACGGTTCGGCGTCAGCGCCACCATCGCCAATCAGCGTCTCGATGGTGACGAGCGACGCCTGCAGCGCGCGCTGCGCCTGCAGCGCCCCGATGGCGCCGAGCCGCACGGCGGCTGCGGCGATACCGGAGGCGGTGACGTAGCCGGAGGCGAGCTGAGCCGAGGCCGCGTCGAATTCCAGCGCCCGCCACACCGCGCCCTGCATCACCGGCAGATGCCCGAGGCAGTCGCCGGCCTGGATCGCGCCGCGCAGCCGCACGGCCGTTTCATTGCCGAGCCTGGCATGCGACGCCACGAAGGACGAGCCGTTGCGGCGCGAGCCGTCACGATGCGGCGCCAGCAGATTCATTGCCTCACAGTCGCGGTCGAGCGCGGCAAGTGCCGCCAGATCATCGCCAGCCTGGAAGGCGCGCAGCAGAAACAGCCGGTCGAACGTCGCCCAGCGCTGCCGCAGCACCGTATCTATCAACGCCGTCAGCGCCTCGGGCGTGAACTTGCCGCGCAGCGCCGCGATCGCCTCGACTCCATAGGAGAACGCGAACGAGCCGTTCGGAAAACCGCTATCGGCCTGCCATATCGCGAGGAGCGCGGACCGCATCGTCAGTGATCGTGACTGTGGCCGTGATGATGGGCATGGCGATGACCGTCCGCCGCGGCGTGTCCATCGTGCTCGCCGTGTTCCTGCTCGACCACGTCGACGCCGACGCGGCGGCTGCCGATCAGATCGTCGAGCCGGGCCGTGTAGTCCTCGGCGCGGCCTTCGATGGCGACGAACAGCGCCTCGCCCTCGAACCGCACGCGCCAATGCAGATTGCCCGCGTGATAACCGAGCTCGATGGCGTCCGCGATCGACCGCGGCTCGAGCCGCAGCCAGCGCTCGGTGCCGGCGCGAACCACGATCGCCTTGTCGTCGTCGAGCCACAGCACGGCGCCGTCGAACAGTTTCTCGTGACGCGGCAGCGCGATCGCCAGTTCGCGGCCGCTCTTGGTTTTTGCTAGAAGCCGTCGGCGCGCCAGATCGGCCACCGGAATGTTGACGACATCGACCGCACCGTTGTGTTCGAGCCGGTGCAACCCCTCGGCGATCTCCGGATCGAACCGGCTACCCATCACACGATCGATCCGCAGCATCGCGAACCTCCTTCACTTTCCCCAAACCAGTGCGAGCGCCAGCCGTTCTTCCCGAACAGGCCGCCGCCCGCGCCTTACGATGCAAGTAGCTCCTTCAGCTTGGCATCGAGGAATGAGACGTCCACGGGGTTGGTACCGGGACCGCCGGCGAAATGGCCCCACACCGACGGGATCGGAATCAGCTTCGCATTCGGCATGTTGGCGACTTGAAACTCGCTGTCTTCGACCGGGAAGTAAAGGTCGGTCTGGCCCGGCATCACATACGCCTTGGCCTTGATGGCGCCGAGCGCGGCCTTGAAGTCGCCGTTGTAGAGTTCGTTGTCGCCGATGTCGCCGTTCTGCCAGGTCCACAGCATCGTCAGGAGATTGTTCGGATCCTTCGGCAGGAAGAAGCCTTCCCAGAAGCCGACCAGGAAGTCCTCGAGCGACGAGTATCCCATCGTCTCCAGATCGAGCTTCTGTCGATAAAACGTCTGCGAGAACCCCCAGCCCGCATAGACGCGTGCGGCCGCGCGCAGGCCGCGCTGCGGTTTGTCGGTGTACCAGCCCTCCTTCCAGGCGGCGTCGGCGGTGAGCGCCGCCTTGACGCCTTCGAGGAACACGAAGTTGTGGCGCGAACACTTGGCCGAGCCGCAGAACGGCGCGATCAGGTCCATCATGTCCGGATACAACGCGCCCCAATGGAACGTCTGCAACGCGCCCATCGACCAGCCCGTCACCAGACGGATATGCTCGATACCGAATTTCTCAGTGACCAGCTTGTGTTGCGCCCGGACATTGTCGCAGGCGGTGACGTGCGGGAATTTCGGGCCGTTATACGGCTCCGGATTGTTGCTCGGCGAGGACGACAGACCGTTGCCGAGCATGTTGGGAATGATGATGAAGTACTTCGCCGGATCGAGCGCCATGCCCTCGCCGATCAGCCATTCGTTATCGTAGTGCTGGCCCGAATACCAGGTCGGATAGACGATGACGTTGTCCTTCTTGGGGCTCAGCGTTCCGAAGGTCTTGTAGGCCAGCTTGCAGTCCCGCAGCGTCGCGCCGCGCTGCAGCTGGAAATCACCGAGATCGAAGATTTCATAATCGAGACTCATATTCGCCTACCCTCACCCTTGTTCTGTTAGAACGTTCAATGTCTCGCGCGTCTTATGCCGGCGGTTGCCGAACGATCCACGGCCGTGCCAACGTTGGTCATCGAACAACTCCGAATTCGAATGATGGGACGAGGCGATACGGCAGGTGCGCCGTATCGCCGGACCCACCGTTAAGCGGTTTGCAGCTTGCGCACCTTCAAGGCCGCCAGCGCCCAGTAGGCGACGCCGGCCACGACCATCGCGGAAACCGCGGTCGACAGACCGGGCATCACCTCCTCGACGATGAAGGCGACGACCGAACCTACCGCCCACGCGATGAAGGCAGGAGCTCGCCAGTCGGCGGTTGCGGTGTTGACTTCGGGCCTGGTGATGTACTTGTCGACGATGATGATCGCCCCGATCGGAGGCGCTACGATCCCCAGCAGCGACAGCCACTGGATGAAGAACGCCCAGACGTTGCCGGCCGCGATGACGATGCCGATGACGCCGAGAACGACCGCCATCAACCGCATGTGTGTTCCGATGATGCGCGACCAGCCGGTCGAGGCATTATACAGGCAGTGCGAGCACACCGAGCCGAGGTTGATGTAGAGGAACAGGAAGGCCAGCACGCTGAGCCAGCCGATCTGCATCTTGTTCATGTAGCCGAACATGTTGTCGGCACCGAACGGATTAGCGTTCGGAGTGGCCAGCGCCGCCGTCATCACGCCGCCGACCAGCATGGCGACGATATTGGCGAATGGAAACGCGCTGAAAGTGGCCCCGAACGACGCCGGGGGCGTCTTGGCCCAGCGGTTGAAATCGGCCGTCACCGTGCCGGCGTCGATGAAAAGAGCGATGACGACCGTCAGCCCCATACCCATCGACATCGTAGCGACGCCGTTATTGCCCGCATAATTATAGATCGCCGACCATGTGGTCGTCGACGCCGCATGCCAGGCAACCCAGACGCCGAGAATCACGAACAGTGGCGCGGAGATCATGCCGATGTAATGCAACCCTCGGACACCCACGAAGGTGATGCCGATGTAGAGCAATCCGGCGATCACCGTCATGGCGACGTAATTGAGATTGTAGGTTGAGCTGATCAGCGCGCCGGTGATGCCGGTCTGCACGGCGTACCAGCCGAGCAGAAGCGTCGACAGCAAGCCCGCCGCGAGAACGTAGCCCTTCTTGCCGAACACCTGGCTGGCGATCAGGCCGAAATTCATGCCGCTCTTGACGCCGAGATGTCCCAGCAGCCCGACGTAGCCGAGCATGATGAGATTGCCGATAATCATCGCGATCAAGGCCCGGCTGAAACCCATGCCGAGCACCAGAATGGATCCAGTCATCGCCCCGGTGATGATCATCGGAAACCCGACCCACACCATGGTGACGGAGAACGCGCTTCGACGGGCCGCCATCGGCACCGGTGCGTGCTCGTATTCTTCGCCGAGCAAATGATCGACCTTGTCTTCAGCAACTTTCAGTTCATCGGCAGTGGAGTTCATAGCGCGGTCCTTTGTTTTTGACGCTTCTGGCGGTTCCAGTGCGTTTCTAAAGATCCGAACAGACTCCGATGCGATCCCCGTCTTCGCGAACGGTCTTGGTAGCTTCTCCGGTTTCCCGGAGCGTGAGGCCGGACCACGCCAAGGTCCGGCCTCAGCGTCGTCAGCGATGAGCCGTCTTCTTGTTAGGAATTCCCTCGATCGGGCATTCCTCGGTGCCGATGGTGTCGCGGGTGAACGACTCCACCATCTCGCGGGTGCCTTCGGGATCGGCGATCCACTTGGCGTAGAAGTCGTACGGGCAGGCCGCCACGCCCTTGTCGCCGTCGCCAGAGTTGATGACGCCGGTGTAGCCGCGGTGCAGCAGCTTGAAGAGATGGTTGTTGGACTGGCCGGTCTTGCGCGCGTCTCGGATCAGCGACTTGGAGAGCTGGGCATACTGGATGCCGTATTCCTCCTCGCCGCATTCGCCGAGCGTACGGCCGTCGAAGCCGACGATCGCCGAATGGCCGAAGTAGGAGTAGACGCCGTCGAAGCCGGCGGCGTTCGCCACTGCGACATAGACGTTGTTGGCCCACGCCATCGCCTTGGCCATGATCACCTGCTGATCCTTGGCCGGATACATGTAGCCCTGACAGCGGACGATCAATTCGGCGCCCTTCATGGCGCAGTCGCGCCAGATCTCCGGGTAGTTGCCGTCGTCGCAGATGATCAGCGACACCTTGAGGCCCTTCGGACCTTCGGAGACGTAGGTGCAATTGCCCGGATACCAGCCTTCGATCGGCACCCACGGCATGATCTTGCGATACTTCTGAACGATCTCGCCCTTGTCGTTCATCAGGATCAGCGTGTTGTACGGCGCCTTGTTGGGATGCTCTTCGTGGCGCTCGCCGGTCAGCGAGAACACGCCCCACACCTTGGCCTTGCGGCAGGCCTCGGCGAAAATCTCGGTCTCGTCGCCCGGCACCGTCGAGGCGGTCTCGTACATCTCCTTGGAGTCGTACATGATGCCGTGGGTCGAGTACTCGGGGAAGATCACCAGATCCATGCCCGGCAGACCGACCTTCATGCCCTGGATCATGTCGGCGATCTTGCGGGCGTTGGCCAGCACCTCGGCCTTGGTGTGCAGCCGCGGCATCTTGTAATTGACGACGGCAACGCCGACCGTGTCATTGCTGGAAGAAATATCACCGTGGTGCATGTGGCACTCCCCTGTTGATAAATCGAAGGTCTTGTTAGTTCTGCGGACACACCGCTGCGACGGCCGTCCGAATGGACTTGCTCATCTGCGTCACGCCGCGATCTCTCCTGTTTCCGGGCACGACTTCTCGTTCGCGCGAAAGCGCGTTGCTTGGACCTACGGATAGGTTCAGTTCGTCGCGTCGCAGCCGGGTGCACGTCTGGCCCGCCTGCAATGCTTGGCGCAAAACAAAAAAGCCCGACGGATCCTTACGGACCCCTCGGGCTACACAGCCTGTTGCCGAACCAGCTTCATCGATGGCGCGGCGGTGTCGATAGCAGGACTATCACGTCCTCACGACTACTAAAGACTAATCATCTTTCGCCCGGTACTGCAAGAGCTCATTTGCGTGAATGATCGCGGCGGCCATATCGTCCATCGACAGCCGCTTCGACATCGCCTGACGACGAATGCTTTCGTAAGCGTCGGCTTCGCTCAGTCCCTGGCCATCCATCAGAATTGTTTTGGCTTTCTGAATGCGCTGGATGCCGGAGAGTTTGCGCTCGAGCTTGCGGATTCGCTTGGTGGTTTCACGCCGCTCCAGCCACAAGCTACGCGCGATGGTCAGATTGGTGAGCAGGCCGAAAGGCCTGATCGGCCGCTCGATCACCGCCACCGCGCCGGCTTCGAGGACGAGCTGCAACGTCGATGGATCTTCGTAGCTGACCACGGCGATCAGCGTCGGCCGGCTGCCGCCATCGGTCTTCAGCAGCTTCTGGATTTCGGAACGCACGTCGTGTTCGATCGCCAGGATCACCACATCGGTGCCATCCGGCCAGGTCGCCGGCACCGGCCACTGCGCTTCGACCGTACAGCCGATGCGGCGCAGATGCTCCACGAGTTGCACGCGCTCGACATCGGCCGGGTGCACCACATGCACCCTTAAACCACGGAGGTCCCGAAGAATCTGGATCGTCATCCGCAGCTCTCGATCAGCACGCTAGGTTGCGGAGGCATGGATTTCGTCGGCGGACCAGTCGTCGAGGCTCTGCACGACGCAATACGGATCCGGCCTGATCCGGACACCGGGATTCCAAATCATGCGGAAGCGGCCCTCGCTGTCCAGGCGGGCGATCCGCGGCCACAGATAGGTGTGATTGTTTTCGCGATCGATGCGGACGCGGCCCTGCGGCGCGTCGAACTCGGAGTCGCGCAGTTCGGAAAGCAGGCGTTCGGGATCGTCGGTGCCGCATCGCGCCAGCGCGCGCATCGCCAGATGCATCTGGAAATAGGCCGCTTCCGCACTTGCCGTCACCGGCGCCTTCTCGCCGAAGCGCTTCTTTGAATTATCGACGAAGCGGCGGGCCGACGGCGTCGACAGCGTCTCGAAGAACGGCGCTGCCGTGATGTGGGCCTCGGCGGCTTCGGCCGACATTTCCGCTACTTCGGCCTCGCTGGGGGTCAAGCTGGCGATCGGCATCTTGGCCGGGTCGAAGCCGGCCTCGCGATACGCCTGGTAGAACATGGCGGTGCCCGATCCGACGACGGTCGAGAAGATCACGTCCGGCGACAGCTTCTTGATCTTGGCGATGACTCGGTCGAAATCTTTCGGCTGGGGTTGCAGCGAGACATACACCTCGTCCAGCACCTTGCCGCGCCCCTGCGCGACGAAGTCGGCCATCAACCGATTGGACTCATAAGGATAGATGTAATTCGAGCCGACGAAGAAGAAGCGATTGCCGTAAGCCGAGAGCAGATAGCGCGCGAGCTGGATCGAATTCTGGTTGGGCGCCGCCCCGGTGTAAATGCATTGCCGTGAGTATTCGAAGCCTTCATACAGCGTCGGATAGAACAGCAGTCCGCGATAGGATTCGACGACCGGCAGGATCGCTTTGCGCGTGCTGGTCATGTAGCAGCCGAACAGCAAGCGCACCCGATCAACCTGCAGCAGGCGCTCGGCGAGGCTACGGAACTGTTTCGGATTGGACGCCGGATCGTAGATCACCGGTTCGACCGGCCGGTCCAGAATGCCGCCCGCGGCGTTAATTTCTTCAATGGCCAGAAGCGTCGCATTGAGCTGTGAGCGCTCGATCGCAGACGTCACTCCGGTCTGGGAGAACAGCACACCAACGCGCCAGCTGCCCAGTTTGTCACCACTCATTGCCATTTAGATGCGACGTCGCTCTCTTGTCCGGCTCCTTTGAAATTAATGCGCGAGAGATATGGACCGCGCAAGCCCAATGCTTTGGGCTGCGCGGGCCACGAGTCGGCGGGCGAACCGCGCCGCCATCAATAGCCGAGCGCCAATCCGTCCTTGCGATGGTCGGAGGCGCCGAGCAGGACGCCGCGAGCGCGATCGATGCGGATGGCCTGGCAGCCGCCGATCGCTTCCTCGGTCCAGCGTACGGTGTGTCCGCGGCGCTGCATCTCGGCGTGGATGTCCTGATCGATCGTGGTCTCGAGTGATAGCGCGCCGTCGAAGCAGAAGCTGCGTGGACGTTCGGCGGCGGCCTGAATATCCAGCCCGAGGTCGAGCACGTTGGAGAGGAAGTTGGCATGGCCGGCGGCCTGATAGTGGCCACCCATCACGCCGAACGGCATCACCGCCTGATTGCCCTGCATCAGCATGCCGGGAATGATCGTGTGCATCGGCCGTTTGTTCGGCGCCAGCGAGTTGGGGTGGCCCGGCTTGGCGCGGAAGCTCCAGCCGCGATTGTGCAGCAGCACGCCAGAGTTCGGCGCATAGATGCCGCTGCCGAACGGGTAGAAGATCGAGTTGATCAGCGACACCGCATTGAGATCGCGATCGACCACGGTGACATAGACCGTGTCGCGATGTTCGGTGTCGAGCCACAGCTGCGCCTCGCCGGCGCGCTCCATCGTGATCGCCTCCCGGATCTTGCCAATCACGGAATCCGACAAGAAGCGAGCGGGCTCGAGCGGGTGAACCGCCGGATCGCAGAAGTAAGCGTCGCGCGTCGCATAGGCGGCCTTGGTCGCTTCGGCCAGCAAGTGAATGCGATCGGTCTCGCTCAGCTTGCCCACATCGAAACCTTCGAGCACGCGCAGGATCATCAGCGCGGCGAGCCCCTGCCCGTTCGGGGGACACTCCATCACGGTGTAGCCGCGATAATCGGCCGAGATCGGCGTTACGTCTTCGCAGCGATGCGCGGCGAAATCATCGACCGTGTGGGCACCGCCAAGCTTGCGCAGCACCGCGACCATCTCTTCGGCGACCTCGCCTTCGTAAAAGCCGGCGCGGCCTTCGCGGGCGATCTTGCGCAGGGTCGCACCGAGCCGCGGCTGCGCCCGGACATCGCCGATCTCTGGCACCTTGCCGCCCGGCAGAAACTGCGCGGCCGCATTCGGATCGATCTCGACGCGCTCGCGAAACCGGCGCCAGTCCGATGCGACACGCGGCGTGACGCAGAAGCCCTGCTCCGCGGCTTCGATCGCCGGCGCCAGGACTTCGGCGAGCGACAGTCTGCCGTGGCGCTCGATCAACGTGCACCAGGCGTCGATCGATCCCGGAATGGTGACGGCTTCGGGCGAGGTCGGCGGGATATCGCGCGCGTCGCCGCCGGCATATTTCTCCGCGTCCGTACCGGCCGGCGTGCGGCCGGAGCCGTTGAGTGCGATCGGCCGACCGCCGCCGAGCGAGACCAGCGCGAAGCAATCACCGCCGATCCCGGTCATCTGCGGCTCGACGACCCCCTGCAGCGCGACCGCTGCGATCGCGGCATCGATTGCGTTGCCGCCGCGGCGGAGGATGTCGATCGCCGCCAAGGTCGCGCGCGGATGGGACGTCGCCGCCATGCCGTTTTGCGCGACCGCGAGCGAGCGGCCGGTCTTGTGAAAATCGCGCATTGTCGTTCCTAGTTGGATTCAGTTCGCCGCTGATAGCGCCGGAAGCAGCGCGCGGCAAATCGGGCCATGCCAATCCTGCAAGGCAGACGCCGGAGCTATGGGTATCAGTGCGACCGCCGCAACTCCGCCGAGTATCAGGCCCGCGACGATCGCCATCGGAGGCCGTAGCAGCGCGATAGCTGCGCCATGATGGCGGCAGCCGCGATCTGCCGCGCGGCCGGAGCCGCGCAGCACGACATGCGAGGCGCCGAGCAGCAGCGCGATCAGACAACACATCGACGGTTCAACCGGCGTGGCAGCACGAGCCGCCGCCGTTCGCCTCGCCGTGCAGCACGCTGCGGGCATTGCGCTCGGGCGCGATGTCGCTGGCCGCATTGGCGGCGAAGAAGCCGACCGGCTTCAACGTGAAGCCGGCGTATTCGACCGGCATTACCGGGAAGTCTTCCGGCTTGCAGATGTGCGTGTGGCCGAAGCTGTGCCACACGACGATATCGGCATTGTCGATCGGCCGATCCTGCGCGACGTAGCGCGGAAGGCCATCGCCGCCGGCGTGGACGTTCGGATAGTCGCCGCTGGCGTATTTCTCGGCGGGATCGAACGCGGTGACCCAGACGTGCTTGGTGGCGAAGCCGCCACGCTTGCGCACGAAGCTGCCTTCCTGCGCCAGCATCAGCGGGCTCGGATTGACGATCAGCTTGTAGGACGGCGCGTTGCCGACGGAATTCTTCACGTTCGGATTGCTGATCTTCCAGAACCGGCCGGTCTCGCCGTTGGCGATCGCCGTGCCTTCGCTCTCCTTGGTCATCACCCGCGTGGTGGTGTCGAACACATTGCCGTGGGGATTGTCGGGGCCGAACGGCTTAGGGAGGAATTCGTGCTCGGTGACGGTGTTGCCGCCGCCGTCGAGGTCCATGTGCATCCGCACGTTGAAGAAGTGCTGGTGGGTCGGGCCGCCGAGATTGTCGTCGACCATGCCGCCCCATTTGTAGCGCTCGCCCGGCTGCACGGCAGTCGTCTGAATGATGCCGGTGAGCTTGGCCTCCAGCTGAATGGTGCCATCCTGATACAGGTACCAATAGAATCCGTAGTCGTAATTGCCGACGGTGGCGAAGAAGCTGATCACGAGGCGTCGGGAACGCCGGACTTCGAAAAGGCCGTTGCGGAATTCGTAGTGCTTCCAGAGGATGCCGTAATCCTCCTCGTGCATGCAGATCGCGTTCTTCATCACGAACGGCGCGCCCTTGTCGTCGGCCGCCGGCACGTCGAAATAATGGATGTGGCCGAGG
>NZ_BADD01000227.1 GCF_000333455.1 Rhodopseudomonas sp. B29 | reverse complement strand
GCTCGGCGATCCGTTCGGCCTGCAGGCTTTCGCCTCCGACGGCCGCGACGACGTCAAACTCACCACCGTCAAGGCATTCGCTGAGCCCCACGGTCTTGATGCAATGGCGCGGCTCGACGGCCTCGCCTCCGGCTACTCGACGCGGCTCGGCACCGCGCTGCGCCACGCCGGCGCGGTGATCGGCGAGGCCCGCAGTTTCCGCAAGCTGGTGCTGGTGCTGACCGACGGCGAGCCGTCCGACATCGACGTCAAAGATCCCGCCGACCTGATCGAAGACGCCCGCCGCGCCGCGGTCGGCCTGCACGCCCGCGGCATCGACGCCTTCGGCGTCGTGCTCGGCAGTACCGGCATGACCGCCGCTGCGCGCATCTTCGGCCGCGGCAACACCATGCTGGTCCACCGCGTCGAAGACCTGCCGGCACGGCTGTCCGAATTGTACTTCCGGCTGGCGCGGCGGTGATGGAAGCACCGCACTGAGTCCTCATCCTGAGGAGCCTCGGCGTAGCCCGCAGGGCGTAGCCGGGGGCGTCTCGAAGGATGAGGCCACGGGTACCTGCGGCCATGGTTCGAGACGGCGCTACGCGCCTCCTCACCATGAGGTTTTACCTGCAGGGATACTACGCAGCGCCAATTACACGCTTACTTCCGCCGCACCGCCAGCGGTAAGCCGAGTGCCGCCTCGGCGATGACGTGAAACGCAGCGGTCAGGCCGCGCGTCAGACCACCGCCGTCCGGCGCGGTCATGCGTATAACCAAGCCGGCCTCGTTCGGCGCTGTCGAGACGCCCGCAAAACAGCCGACCTGCTCAGCCGCCGCTTCGATCACTTCGGGTGTCGGCAACCGCTCCGCCGGGGCGATGACGATGAACGATCCGGCCGCCCCGGCGCCACCGAGCGCATCGTAGGCATTGCCGAGATCGGCGCCGCGTAGCGTGCCGCGATCGAGCAGCAGCAGGCTGCCGTCTGGCCGCGCCACACGCAGTTCGCTGCTAAACCGCGTGAACGTGCCTTCGAACCGCGTCGGCCGATGCGCGCCGAAGCCATCGGCGAGGATCAGCACGCCTTCGGCATCAACCACCACGCTGGTCGCGAGCTGCAGCTCGGCTTCAGGAAACAGAATGTAGGGATCGTTGGTCAGCGCCGCGAAGCCGCCCGCGGCGACGTGAACACGCTGGCGCAGCGAGGCCGCGGCATCGCGGCAGGCGTGGACCAGCGTCGCCGCCTGGGTGGTGAGATGCAGCGCCGCGCCGGCGCCGACTTCGACGTCGAAGCTGAGGTCGTCGCCCGCATACATGCCGCCGGACGCCGATTGCAGATACAGCGTCAGCAGATCGCGTTTCTCGGCATCCAGATAGAAGCCGCGACCGAGATGCCAGGGATAGCCGACCTGCTGACGGCGCAGAATGGTGCGGCCACCGGCGAATTCGGCGGTGAGCCGTGCGGCGCTGACTCGGGCGCGGTCAGGCGCGAAACAGGACGGCAGAGCTAATTGCATCGGCGATGGCATCCACGCCCAGACCGGAGCGCGCATTGGTGGCGATCACCGGCTTGCCGGCGCGCACGCGCTGCGCTTCCGCCAGCATCGGCTCCAGCGCGACGCCGACATGAGGCGCGAGATCGACCTTGTTGACGACCAGCAGATCGCATTTCAACACACCCGGCCCCTTCTTGCGCGGAATGTCGTCTCCTCCAGCAACGTCGATGACGAAGATCCACCAGTCGACCAGATCGAGCGAGAAGGTCGAGGCCAGATTATCACCGCCGGATTCGAACAGGATCAGTTCGAGTCCGGGAAACTTCGCCTCCAGATCATCGCCGGCAGCGATGTTCAGCGTCGGGTCCTCGCGGATCACGGTGTGCGGACAGGCGCCGGCTTCGACGGCCGACACCCGCGCCGGGTCGATCAGCCCGGAGCGGCGCAGCCGCTCGGCATCCTCCTTGGTGACAAGATCGTTGGTGACGACCGCGAAGTCGATGCCGCGTTTCTGCAGCACCGGGATCAGCGCCTCGATCAGCGCCGTCTTGCCGGAGCCGACCGGACCGCCAATGCCGATCCGCGCCGCTACCGACGGCCGCGCCTCGGCGCCGACGAGCGGCGGCAATTCGTGCACGCTCATCGTCTCACCTCAACATATAGCGCCGCGCCAGCGGCAGTTCAGTGGCCGGTTCACAGGTCGCAAGTTCGCCGTCGACATAGACGTCGAAGGTCTCGGGATTGACGGTGATCTTCGGACAGGCGTCGTTGTGCAGCATGTCGCGCTTGGTGAGCTTGCGCGTGCCCTTCACCGGCAGCAGCGACTTCGACAGGCCGAGCTTGCCGGCGAGGCCGCCCTGGATCGCCAGCGGATGCACGAAACAGGCCGACAGCGCCGCCGGCGCGCGGCCGAACGCGCCCCATTGCGGCCGCATCAACAAGGGCTCGCAGGTCATCAGCGACGCGGCACTGTCGCCCATCGCGCCCCAGGCGATGAAGCCGCCCTTGATCACCAGCTCCGGCTTGATGCCGAAGAACGCCGGCCGCCACACCACGATGTCGGCGAGCTTGCCGTCTTCCAGCGAGCCGATGTGATCGGCGATGCCGAAGGTCTTGGCGGCGTTGATGGTGTACTTGGCGATGTAGCGCTTGATGCGGGCGTTGTCGCCCATGCCGGGCTTGTCTTCAGGCAGGGCGCCGCGCTGCTGCTTCATCTTCGAGGCGAGCTGCCAGGTGCGGCAGATCACTTCGTGAATGCGGCCCATGCCCTGGCTGTCGGAGCCGAGCATCGAGATCGCGCCGATGTCGTGCAGCACGTCCTCGGCCGCGATGGTCTGGGCGCGGATGCGGCTCTCGGCGAAGGCGACGTCCTCGGGGATCGCCGGGTTGAGATGGTGGCACACCATCGTCATGTCGAGATGTTCGTCGAAGGTGTTGACCGTGTAGGGATTGGTCGGATTGGTCGACGACGGCAGGCAGTGCATCTCGCCGGCGACGCGGATGATATCGGGCGCGTGGCCGCCGCCGGCGCCTTCGGTGTGATACATGTGGATGGTGCGGCCACCGATCGCCGCCAGCGTATCCTCGACGAATCCCGACTCGTTCAGCGTGTCGGTGTGGATCTGGACCTGGTAGTCGTATTCGTCGGCGACGCTGAGGCAGCAATCGATCGCCGCCGGCATCGAGCCCCAGTCCTCGTGCAGCTTCAGCCCCATCACGCCGGTCTCGAGCTGCTCGACCATCGGCGCCGCCACATGCGAGTTACCACGACCGAGGAAGCCGAAATTCATCGGCCAATGTTCGGCCGCCTGCAGCATCTTGCCGGTGTGAACGGC
>NZ_BADD01000228.1 GCF_000333455.1 Rhodopseudomonas sp. B29 | reverse complement strand
CGTGGAGTAGAGCCGCTTCAGCGCCGCGCAGGTCTGGCCGGCGTTGATGAACGCGCCCCAGAACAGGCCTTCGGCGATGGCCTGCGGATCGACGTCTGGCAGAACGATGCCGGCGTCGTTGCCGGCCCGCTGCTTTCTCGATCTGGTGGTGGTGTCGGCCAACCTGCTGGCCGAGGATGCCGCCCGGCTGCCTGCCTGAGAGGCAGACCGGGAGCAAGGCCGAGAAACATGCAGGTGCATCTATCCTGCATGGCAGCCTTCCCACCGGAGGACTTCTTCCCAACCGACGTATGTCCCATTTGTGCAGCGCGATTGGGAGACACACGACGCCATGCTCGAAATGTATTTCATGCTTCAGATTGCCCGCAGCCCGCTTCAGGCGATGGCCCGCCGCCTGATGTGCACCGGCCTGAGCCTCGCCACGCAAGGCAAGCGCCAATGCCATTCCTGTAAGGCCACCAAGGACGCCGAGCCGGAGGCGTGAGCGCCCGGCTCCGATCACCCCTTTCGCAAAGGATCGCGCACTTGCGCTCCTGATACTTCGGGTTATTGTTTAACGACTTCCAAGCGCGCTTCGATGGCGCAGCGCGCGCGGGCGGCAGAGATTGCCACGATCCCAGCTTTTCGGGACGGGTTCTGCCGCGCGCCGAGTGTCGCCGGCTTCCGTCCTTCGTATCGGAGGAATGCATGGCCCTCGACGCATATCGGATCACGACAGAACCCTATTATCAGCCGCACGGCGACGAAATCGAGATCTTCACCGCGGCCTATCGGGAGCGGCTGCCGGTGATGCTGAAGGGCCCGACCGGCTGCGGCAAGACGCGGTTCGTCGAGCACATGGCGTGGCGGCTCGGCAGACCGCTGATCACCGTGGCGGCGCACGAGGACATGACGGCCGCCGACCTCGCCGGCCGCTATCTGCTCGAACCGCAGGGCACGGTGTGGCACGACGGACCGCTGACCCAGGCGGTGCGCCACGGCGCGATCTGCTATCTCGACGAGATCGTCGAGGCGCGGCAGGACACCACGGTGGTGATCCACCCGCTCACCGACGCCCGCCGCATCCTGCCGCTGGAGAAGCACAACGAGATCGTGCCGGCACATCCGGACTTTCAGCTCACCATCTCCTACAATCCCGGCTACCAGAGCGCCGTGAAGGACCTGAAGGAATCCACCAAGCAGCGATTCCTGGCGATCGACTTCTCCTATCCGCCGCCGCAGATCGAAAGCGCGATCGTGGTCCGCGAATCCGGAGCGGATAGTTCGCTCGCCGACATCCTGGTTGCGATCGGTCAGCGCTCGCGCAATCTGCAGGGCCACGGCCTCGACGAAGGCGCCTCGACCCGGATGCTGATCCACGCCGGACGGCTGGTGCGCGGCGGCGTGCCGCTCGGCGCCGCGGTGCAGTCAAGCATCGTGCTGCCGATCACCGACATCCGGACGTTCGCGCCGCGCTGCGTGCGGCGATCGAGGCGTGCATGCCGTGAGTGAACAACCGCGCGCGGCCCTGAAGCTCGTCGAGCCGACGCCAACGAGCGCGACGCGCGAGCTGCATCTGATGATGCGGCAGCGCGAGGCGCTACGCGCGCCGTTTCGCACGGCGTGGGATGATCTCGCGACGCGGTGGAACGAAGCCGATCTCGACGCCTGGTCTTCCGCGGTGCTGGAACTGGTCAACGTCAACGCCGGCCCCGGCTGCCTGATCGCAATGTGGGACGTCAGCCGCAGCGAACCCGGCGACAATATTGCGCCGCTGCTCGCCGCCGCCAGCGCCGCGGCGGAGATCTGCCGCGAGGCCGGCGCCCGCGCCGCGGCGCTGAGCCTGAAGGCGCTGCCGATCGCCCGCAACGCCTTCGCCTCCGGCCCCGAACTGGCACGCTGGTGGCGGGCAATGACGCAGTTCGCGCATGACGCGCCGGAATCAGTCGAGCCAATGGCGCTGCGGATGTCGGCGATCCTGACGCCGGGTTCGGTCGAGGCATTCGAGAACTTCATCGCCGCGGGATTGAAACTGGCCGACGGCGACCGCCGCGTCCGCTCGAACTACTTCACGCTGCAGCACGAGCTGGCGCAGCGGCTGATCAGCCGCGATTTCGGCGGCGTCGATTTCGCCGAGACCGAGCGGCATCTCAAAGCCTTCGTCACCGCACTATGGGGCCGCGTGCCGCTGCTGCGCGCTTTGCCCTGTGGCGACACCGCGGTCGCGCGACGCTCGGCGATTGCCGGACCACTGATCAGGTTGCCGGAAGTCTATCGCGGCTTCGAGGGCGACGAGGCCTGGCGGCTGTATCGCGCCGCCGCCGCGCACGCCCAGGCGCATCTGATGCTCGGCGGCAGCCGCTTCCCGGTCGGCAAGCTCAAACCGCTGCAGATCGTGCTGGTCGGACTGATCGAGGATGCGCGCATCGAGGCCCTGGCGCTTCGGCAACTTCCAGGACTACGCCGGCTGTGGGCGCCGTTTCACACCGCCAGACCTGACGGCATCGCCACCGCACCGGCGCTGCTGGCGCGGCTCGCCCGTGCGCTGCTTGATGCAAACTACGAAGACGATCACGGCTTCGTCGAGAAAGGCCGCGCGCTGTTCGCCGCCGCGCAGCCGCGGCTGCACGATCCGACGATCGCCCGCGAGATCGGCATGCTGCTCGGCAACGATCTCGGCCAGATGCGGCTGCAGTTCAATGCCAAGACTCACGTGATCGAGCCGGTGTATCGCGACGATAATCTAGGCCTGTGGGATTTCGACGAACCGCCGCAGGCCAATGCCGAAGTGCTGGAGATGTTCGTCGATGCCGCCCGCATCGAGCAGCAGGAAAGCGACGAGGCGCCGCCCGACGATCAGCAACCATCGGAGAGCGACGCCGGCAAGGCACGGCCAGTCGCGCCGGACAGCCGCGGCACCGTGCTGGCGACCTATCCCGAATGGGACCGTCGCCACGGCATCGAGCGGCCGGAGTGGACCACGGTGCGCGAAGTTGCCGCATCTGCGGCGATGCGCGCCGCATCAGCG
>NZ_BADD01000229.1 GCF_000333455.1 Rhodopseudomonas sp. B29 | reverse complement strand
GCATCGACTTCGCGGGTGATCGCGGCGATTTCCTGGACGCTGAGCACGCGCGGCAGCACGACGCGCTTGGCGCCGAAGCAGTCGATGTAAAATCGGATCGAGTCCGGATTGGCGGCGGCGGCCTGCACCGAGACGTGCAGGCGTTGATCCGGATGCGTCTTGGCGCAGTAATCCATGATGCCGACGTCGGCGAGGATGACCGCATCGGCCTCGGCATCGACCGCATCATCGACGGCACGGCGCCACAGCTCGACATTGCCGGCGCGTGCGAAGGTGTTGATCGCCACCAGCACCTTGGTGCCGTAGCGATGCGCGTGCGCGATCGACTCTTTCATTTCCTGGCGGCTGAAATTCAGCCCCGGAAAGTTGCGCGCATTGGTCTCGTCGTTGAAGCCGCAATACACAGCATCGGCGCCGGCCGCGACCGCGTCGTGCAGCGCCGCGGGGGTGCCCGCCGGACAGATCAGTTCCATGTGTTGCCTCCGACTGCGACGCCCGAGTCGTCGCGGGTGCGAGACTCGGCGCCGACGATGCCGCGCAGGATGCGCTCGATCGGCGCCGCCAGCGGGCCGAACCAGGCCACCGACTCGTGCAGGAAATCGACGCGGGAGTCGTCGATCGCGTTGCGCAGCGCCACCACGGCTTCCATGTCGCCGTCTATTTCGATGTCGCGCGAGAAGAACAGCGCGTCGCCGTCGTAGGAGCCGTCGGTCATCCCGATCAGCGCCGACAGTGTGCCGGCGATGCGCGCATCGATGTTGGCAGGCAGAGTTCGCACCACCGTGACACGCGGATTCATCCGCCGCGGCTCGAGCACGAAAGCGATCGGCAAATCGGTCGGCGCCAGGCCGTAGCGCTTGGCGGTGTGCGGCCCGAGCCGATCGAAAATGCGTGGATGCCGGGCGCGGATTTCTCGCAGGCAGATGCCGAGCAGAATTTGCAGCGGCAGCAGCGGCAGCACCCGCGTCGCGAGCGCAAGCGGCACGGGCAGCCTCGACACGGGTGATTCAGATACCGGCATGGGCCACCTTGGTTGATGAAGTCCGCGTAGCCCGGCCCCGGCGGTACTTCTTTGCGCTTGATCAAAGACGACGCCCGCCACAGGTGCTGACCAGATATGTCCGTACGGAGACCACATGCTGAACCGCGTCAAACCGCCGTTTCCGGACCTGCGCGCGTTCAGCGCCTATCTGGAATCGCGCGGCCAGCTGCACCGCATCCGAAAGCCGGTTTCGGTGGTGCACGAGCTGACCGAAATCCATCGCCGCGTGCTCGGCGCCAACGGGCCGGCGCTGCTGATCGAAAATCCCGTCAAGGCCGACGGCACGCCGTCGGCGATGCCGATGCTGGTCAATCTGTTCGGCACGGTCGAGCGAGTGGCATGGGGCCTCGGCATCGTGCCGGAAAACCTGTCGCGGCTCGGCGAAGCGCTCGCCGAGATGCGCGAACCGGCGCCGCCGCAAAGCCTCACCGACGCGCTGAGCAAGCTGCCGATGGCCAAGGCGGCGCTGGCGATGCGGCCACGCATCGCCAAGACCGCGCCGGTGCAGGAAATCGTGCTCACCGGCGACGCTGTCGATCTCGGCGCCCTGCCGATCCAGATCCCGTGGCCGGGCGAGCCGGCGCCGCTGATCACTTGGCCGCTGGTATTCACCAAGCCGCCGCCCGGGACCAACGGCAACGACAATGTCGGCGTCTATCGTATCCAGGTGCTCGGCAAGGACCGCGTCATCATGCGCTGGCTGGCACATCGCGGCGGCGCCAAGCACCATCATCAATGGAAGGCGCAGGGCCGCGAGATGCCGGTTGCGGTGGTGATCGGTGCCGATCCGGCGATGATCCTGTCCGCGGTGCTGCCGCTGCCCGAGACGGTATCGGAGATCAAGTTCGCCGGCCTCTTGGGCGGGGAGCGGCCGAACCTGATGCCGTGCGCCACCATCCCGCTGCACGTGCCGGCCGACGCCGAGATCGTGCTCGAAGGCTTCGTGTCACCGACCGAGACCGCGCCGGAAGGCCCCTATGGCGACCATACCGGCTACTACAACGCGGTCGACGATTTCCCGGTGATGCGCATCACCGCGATCACCATGCGGCGGCATCCGATCTATCTGTCGACCTTCACGGGCCGGCCGCCCGACGAGCCGTCGCGGCTCGGCGAAGCCTTCAACGACGTGTTCCTGCCGGTGGCGCGGCGGCAGTTTCCCGAGATCGTCGATCTGTGGCTGCCGCCGGAAGCGTGCTCGTACCGGATCGCGGTCGCTTCGATCAAGAAGCGCTATCCGGGCCAGGCGCGACGACTGATGATGGGGTTGTGGTCGATGCTGCCGCAGTTCAGCTACACCAAGCTGCTGATCATCGTCGACGATGACGTCAACGTCCGTGACTGGGCCGATGTGATGTGGGCGGTGTCGACGCGCGCCGACACCTCGCGCGACATGATGCCGATCAGTGATACGCCGATCGATTATCTGGACTTCGCCTCGCCGAAATCCGGCCTCGGCGGCAAATTGGGCATCGACGCCACCAACAAGATCGGCACCGAGACCGAGCGCGAATGGGGCACGGTGCTGAAGATGGATCAGGACGTGGTGGCGCGGGTGGACGCGATGTGGTCGAGCCTCGGGCTCGATCCGTCGCTCGGCCATGCGCAGAACCTGCGCAGGCACATCCGATGACGACGCCGCTACGCGTCGTGGTCGGCATCAGCGGCGCCTCGGGCGCAGCTGTCGGCGTGCGCATCGTCGAACTGCTCGCCACTACCGGCTGCGAAGTGCATCTCGTGGTCTCCAAGGCGGCGGAGCGCACCATCGCTCACGAAGTCGGTCCTCGGGCGCTGGAATACGTCACCGACCTCGCCGACTATCGCCACGCGCTTGAAGATATCGGCGCCAGCATCGCCTCGGGCTCGTTCCGCACCGCAGGCATGATCGTGGCGCCGTGCTCGTTGAAAACGCTGTCGGCGATCGCCGCGGGCATTCTCGAACATTTTTTGTTCCGCGCTGCCGACGTGCAGCTCAAGAGCGGCGGCAACTGGTGCTGCTGCTGCGCGAGACCCCGCTGCATCTCGGCCATTTCCGCTTGATGGCACAGGGGACGGAGATCGGCGCCATCGTGGCGCCGCTGTCGCCAGCGTTCTACCAACGCCCGGCAACGATCAGCGAGATGATCGACCACATGGCACTCCGCGCCATCGGCCTGCTCGGCATCGACGGCATCGAACTAGCCGCGCCGGAGTGGTCGGATGATACGCCACCGACCTGTCCGAAGAGCTGAGAAGCTCCTTCCATGCCCTGCTCCTTCTCCCCGCGCGCGGGGAGAAGGGTGGGATGAGGGGGCATTTCCATGCGGCCGAGCGCGGATGGCTATTCTATTTTCGGAACTAACAACCACTCAGCCTCGCGGAGGCGCCCCCTCACCCGCCGCGCATCTAACGATGCGCGTCGACCTCTCCCCGCGCGCGGGGAGAGGTGAGGTCAGGTGCACACCGGGATATGCTCCGGCGCGGCTTCTTTCGGCAGGTCTTTGCGCAGATCGACATCGCGGGTCAGCGGGAAGAAGTCGCCGGTCTTCTCCGTCTTCAGGTAGGTGGTGATCAGCGTCTCGGCCGGCAGCGCTCCGGTGCGGCAGGCTTCGGCACCGACGCCGAGCGTCAGCGAGCCGCGTTCGCCCTTGGCCTTGTGGGCGGCCAGTTCCTCGCGAATAGCGACCAGCCGCGATACATCCGCCGGCGCGATCCGGAAGACGTAAATCGCCGTGCCGCTCGTCACTTCGCCCGCCAGTGACAGCAGTTCGGCTGCCTCGTCGGCATCAGCCAGCACGAAAGCCTGTTCACGCCTGTCGGCACCGACGGCGATACTGATCCGCAGCGTGACGCGGCGCGGTCGCAGGCCCTGCGGCAACCGGACGGCGATGCGCAGAACAGCCGGATCAGTAGCCGACAGATCCGTGCGGGCGAGCTTGACCATCGAGGTCACCGGGACGGAGCTGCAGCCTGGCAGCGCGGCCAGCAACAGAGCCCCAGCGACAAGGAAAAGACATCGAAGCGAGACGGTACGAGGCATCACGGCACCTACCTTGACGATGATAAATTAACGTTCTACGATAATTCAATCGCGAAATAGATGATGGAGCTTTAGAATGCAAGCGGGTTCGTTGAGCGCCCCGGCCGGCTTGGCGGGGCCGGCAGCGGCGAAGCTCGTGCGGCTGTCGCGCGCCATGGAGTGGGTGACGACCATCGGCATCGTTCTAATCGTCGGACTGGTCGGCGCCGCCTTTGTCGTCCCGAGCTGGGCCCGCAATCTGCTGCTTGCCAGGCTCGGCGAGATCGGCGGACATCTGCCGCTCGATGCCGGTAATCAGGCAGTGGCAGCGATCATCATCGCGGTGCCGGTCGTGGTGATGCTGTGGGGGCTGCTCAACGTCCGCGCCCTGTTCGGCGAATTCGCGCGCGGCCGGGTGTTCACCGCGGCGGCGGCAAGCCATCTCAAGCGCTTCGGCATCGCCGTGCTGGCGCAGGGCGCGCTCGGCCCGCTCACCGCGACGGCTTTGGCCTTGGCGCTGTCGCTCGGCAACCCCGCCGGCAAGCGCCTTCTGGTGCTGACCTTCTCCAGCAACGACTACGTCTCGGTGATCGTCGGCGGCGTGCTGATCGCGGTCGCCGCGGTGATGCGCGAGGCGACGCGGATCGCGGACGAGAATGCGAGCTTCGTCTAAGCGATGCCGATCATCGTCAATCTCGACGTGATGCTGGCGCGGCGCAAGATGCGCTCGAAGGAGCTCGCCGAGCGCATCGGCATCACCGAGCAGAACGTTTCGCTGCTCAAATCCGGCAAGGTCAAGGGCATCCGCTTCGACACGCTGACGCGGATCTGTTCGGTGCTACAATGTCAGCCGGGCGACATTCTCGAATACGTCGCCGATGCAGCCGATGAAGCTCCGGACGAATCAAAAGGCCCGGGCTGATTGGCCCGGGCCTTTGTCGTCGATGAGCTTCGCGCCGCGATCAGGCGGCGGCGGTCTGCGAACCGTGGTGGTCGTGCGGCCGCCAGTCTTCGGCGCTGTCGTCCCAATAGTGGGCTTCGTCGAAGCGCTTCCACTGCGCCGTCTGGGCGACCGCTTCGCGGCCGCCGGCGATCAGAGCCACCACACCGATCAGTCCGACCAGTACGTAGATCGCCGCGATCAATGCAACAATCGTCAAGGCATCGTCCTCGCTGTTAGCATCCGCCCGTTGTCGCGAGCCTGGATGCGATGGTGAGAGAGTTGAGGCTCGGCCGGCACGACGCCGGCTCGAACAAAGGTCCATTCAGGACCAGGCCAACCAGCCGTAGCGCCGTGCAGCGGCCGGCTTGGTGGCGATCGGCGCCACCGGTTCGGGCTGCGGACGCGGCACGAACTGGTGCCAAAGGTCGTCCCAGATCAGATAGGCAATGAGCACCGGGCCCACCCCGCAGGCCATGAACAGCACCAGCGACCCGACTGAATCAAGATACACGATCACACCTCGTTGTGTTTCGTAGCGGGAGGTAAAATAGGGAAAGCCGCCGCGTCGGCATTGCGTCGGATCAATTTTACGGGGATGTGATCGGCCCGATTAGTTCGGGTAGTTAGTTGATCGTTAAGTGAAGCGATCCGCGCGGCGGAACCCACCACGGCCCGGCGTGCGACGGGCGCTCCGCACAACTCAGGAAGATTACGGAGAACGCGAGACCGCGACTCAGTGCCGCGCCGGAGCGGCAACCGGCTTCAATCTGTAGTGGCTGACACCCCACTCGTCGCCGTCCGCGTAGCCGAACAGGCCGGAGGTGGCGAGGAAGAACCAGCGCCAGCGCCGCATCCACAGCGCGGTGTCGTCGCCGTAGACCGGGCGCAGAATCTCTTCGATCGCATCGCAGTGCTCGTCGAAATTCGTCAGCCAATCCTCGGCCGTGCGCTGATAGTGCCGGCCGCTCCAGCGCCATTGCTCGTCGATCGTGAACAGATCCGCGTACTGCCGGATCAGCTTATGACTCGGCATCACGCCGCCGGTGAAGAAATGCTGAGCGATCCAGTCCTCGCGGTCGGCGCGATCGAACAGATAGGCGCCGGAGCGATGACTGAAGATGTGCATGAAGAACAAGCCACCGGGCTTGAGCCAGCCGCGGACCAGCGTCAGCAGCTTGCGCCAGTTCATCATATGCTCGAACATCTCCACCGAAACGACGCGGTCGAACTGCGCGTGCGGCTCGAACACGTTCATGTCGGCGGTGACGACGCGCAGATTGGTCAGATTACGTGCCGCCGCCTGTGCCTCGATATATTCGCGCTGCGACGCCGAGTTCGACACCGACAGGATCTGCGCATACGGATACTGCCGCGCCATCGCCAACGACAGCGAGCCCCAGCCGCAGCCCAGTTCGAGGACCGACTGGCCGTCGCGCAGGTCGGCGTGCTGCATGGTGATCTGCAGCGCGTCGTCCTCGGCCTGCGCCAGAGTCGTCTCGTCGGTTCGGTAGTAGCATGACGAGTATTTGCGGTTCGGCCCCAGCACCTGGGCGAAAAACTCCGCCGGCACTTCGTAGTGTTGGGTATTGGCCGCGTCGGTATGCTCGGCGATCGGCCGCGCGGCAAGCTCGCGCGCGAAGGCGGCGTCGGCCTGCTCGTTGCCTTGCGCCATCTTGGCGGCGGTGCGCGCGCACAGCGAGCGGATCGCCACACGGATCACCGCGTCCGGCAAGGGCAGCCGCTCGGCGGTGTCGATCAATGTCGAGACGAGACTCATGATAATGGAATTACTGACGCGATGCCGGGCGGCGCGCAAGACCGCCGTCGGCGATCGAGCTCACTACCGCCGCGGCGGCAGCGGGAAGAACGCGCTGGTCCTTGCCTGATAAGCCTTATAGCGCTCGCCGCGCGACTTCAGCATCTGCTCTTCCAGAGGCGGCACGCCGGTGACGTGGACCAGGATCCAGTACATGAAGATCGGCGCCAGCAGTGCCGCGTAGCCCCAGCCGTAGGACAGCGGGTCGGCGAACGGAATGGCGATCACCGGATAGGCCAGCCAGCAGAACCATTCGAAAAAGTAGTTGGGATGCCGCGACCAGCCCCACAGACCGGCGTCGCACACTTTGCCCTTGTTGGCCGGATCGGCGCGGAACGCCGTGAGCTGCGCGTCCGCCAGCCCCTCGCCGGCGATGCCCGCCGCCAGGATCGCCGCGCCGATGACGTCCTGCAGCCGCAGCCCGGCGACCGGCACATGCGCGGCGACGAAGATGGCGAACACCAAAGGGATGCTGCCGTAAGCCTGGTTCTGCAGAAACCAGAACATCTTCTTGCGCACATCCGCACCCCACTGCGCCGCATAGGCTGCGTAGCGCGGGTCGTCGGTGATGTGGCGGGTGCGCGCGGCGATGTGCGAGCCGAGCCGCACCGACCAGCCCGCCACCAGCACGGCGACCAGCCATTGCCGCGCCGGTGCGCCGCCGTCGATCGGCCACAGCGCCGAGGCGGCGCCGGTGAGCCCCAGCGAGAACGTCCAGATGGTGTCGACCCAGCCGGAATTGCCGGTTCTCTGCTGCACCACCCAGGCGCCCGCCATCAGCACCGACAGCGCCAGCGCGATGCCGACCAGACCCAGCAAAAACGAAACCGTCATCGAACCACCATCGAAGTTCAACCGCCAGTACCGAATATACGCGCGGCAACCGCAGACGTTTCGGCCGCAGGTTCCTGTAGGCACGATGCGGAAAAGCTCAGCCGCGGCTTTTTTCCGCGGCGCACTGTGCCATATTGGGTGAAAGCGCCGCTCCCGGCAAACCGGAGATCAAGAACGCGATGGCTGCAGGCCCCTCCCCTCGTCAGGCGATGGAGATCGAACTCAGCAAGCTGTCGTCACCGCGTATCTTTCTGGTGCGGATGCTGGTGTTTCTGGTGCTCGGCGCGCTGATCGTCGTGGTGCTGTACAAGCAGGTTGTGGCGGCGTTCCTCGCCAATCCCGGGCTCAACGCGCTGATCTGCGCGGTGCTGGCGATCGGCATCATCCTGGCCTTCCGCCAGGTCATCCGGCTGTATCCCGAGGTCGCCTGGGTCAACAACTTCCGCATCGCCGATCCCGGCCTCGCGCTCGAGCGCCGGCCGCGGCTGCTTGCGCCGATGGCCGCGATCCTCGGCGGCGAACGTAGTGGCCGCATTGCGATCTCGCCGCAGATCATGCGGCATCTGCTCGACTCGATCGCCACCCGGCTCGACGAAGCCCGCGACATCTCGCGCTACATGACGGGGCTCTTGGTCTTCCTCGGCCTGCTCGGCACGTTCTGGGGCCTGATCGAGACCGTCGGCTCGATCGGGGCGGTGATCGGCAATCTGAAGGTGACAGGCGATGCCGGCTCGCTGTTCGATACGCTGAAGGAAGGCCTCGCCGCGCCGCTCGGCGGCATGGGCATCTCGTTCTCGTCGTCGCTGTTCGGACTCGCCGGCTCGCTGATCCTCGGGTTTCTCGACCTGCAGTCCAGCCAAGCCCAGAACCGGTTCTACACCGACCTCGAAGACTGGCTGGCCTCGACGGTGCGCGGCTCTGGCCCGGATGGCGAAGCCGCAGGCTCGGCCGAGCTGCAGAACGCCCTCGAGCGGCTACGGCTCACGCTGGAAGACGGCGGCGCCAACCGCGCCACCACCACCGCGATGGCCAATCTGGCCGAAGCCATCCAGAGCCTCGTCGCCCACATGCGCGCCGAGCAGCAGATGATCCGCGAATGGGCCGACGCCCAGGGCGAACAGAACCGCGAGATCAAGGAACTGCTGACGGTACTGGTCAAGCAGCCGGAGAAGAGCTGATGGCGGTGCTCTCTCAGCGCGCACTGTCTAACCTCTCCCCGCGCGCGGGGAGAGGTCGACCGGCGAAGCGCAGCGAAGCCGGTCGGGTGAGGGGGCGTCTCCGCGCAGCCGAGAGCCAGTGCCCGGGTCGCCCCTCACCCCACCCCTCTCCCCGCAAGAGCGGGGCGAGGGAGCGCGCCGTGCAGATCGCTGCGCCTCGACTTACAGGAGCCCGCTGATGGCTCTGGCGCGCGGGCGGCGGCAGGAGGCCGGGTTCAATTACTGGCCGGGTTTTGTCGACGCGCTGTCGACGCTGATCCTCGGCATCGTGTTTCTGCTCACCGTGTTCCTGGTGGTGCAGTTCTTCCTGTCCCAGGAAGTCACCGGCAAGGACAAGGCGCTGCAGGAGCTCAACGCCCGCATTGCCCAGCTCAACGATCTGCTGTCACTGGAGAAGCTCGGCAAGCTCGATCTCGAAAGCCAGATCGGCCAGATGCGCGCCGGGCTGTCGGCGGCCGAAGCCGAGCGTGACCGCGTCAAAGGCCTGTACGATGGCCTTGCCGGCGCCGGCAATGATGCTGCCGGCCGCGCCGGCGAACTCGGTAAGGCGCTGGATTCGGAGAAGCAAATCTCGGCGCGGGCGCTGGCGCAGGTCGAGGTGCTGAACCAGCAGATCGCCGCGCTACGCCGCCAGCTTGCCGCGCTGGAAGACGCGCTCGACGCCTCGGAGAAGCGCGGCAAGGAATCGCAAAGCCGCATCGCCGACCTCGGCCAGCGCCTCAACGTCGCGCTGGCGCAGCGCGTCCAGGAGTTGTCGCGCTATCGCTCGGAGTTCTTCGGCCGCCTGCGCGAAATCCTCGGCGACCGGCCCGACATCCGCATCGTCGGCGACCGCTTCGTGTTTCAATCCGAAGTGTTCTTCGACACCGGCCAGGCCGTGCTGCTGCCAGAAGGCCGCGCCGAACTCGACAAGGTGGCGCAGGCGCTGCTTGAGATCGGCAAGAAGATCCCTGACGAAATTCCCTGGGTCATCCGTGTCGACGGCCACACCGACAAGCGGCCGATCACCGGCGCTTTCAAGTCGAACTGGGAGCTGTCGAGCGCCCGCGCCATCGCGGTGGTGCAATATCTGATCACGCTCGGCGTCCCGCCGCAGCGCCTGCTCGCCGCCGGCTTCGCCGAATTCCAGCCGCTCGACCCCGGCAACACCGAAGACGCCTACAAGCGCAACCGCCGGATAGAACTGAAGCTGACGGAGCGGTGAGGATGCCGGTCGCGCGGCGTCATGGCCGGGCTTGACCCGGCCATCCATCGCGAGAGACTCTTCCGAAAGATGATGGATGCCCGGATCAAGTCCGGGCATGACGATGTGCCTGGATGACCGCTTCCTTCACCCTCCGCCCCTACGCGCCCGCCGACGAAGACGCCGCCATCGACCTCTGGCTGCGCACCTGGCAGCTCGCTTATCCGGCGATCGACTTCACCAAGCGCGTCGACTGGTGGCGCGAGCGCTGGCGCGATGAGCTGGTGCCGCAGACGTCGATCGTTGTCGCCGAGCAGGACGGCGCGCTGACCGGCTTCGTGACCATCGACGGCACCGGCTATCTCGATCAGCTCGTCGTCGGCCCCGAGCAATGGGGCACCGGCCTGGCGCAAGCCCTGGTCGACGAGGCCAAGCGCCTATCGCCGCGAGAAGTCACCCTCAAGGTCAACGCCGACAACCACCGCGCCATCAAATTCTACGACCGCAGCGGCTTCGAGGTAACCGGCGAGGAAGTGAACAGCTCTGGGAGGCCGGTGCTGAACATGCGCTGGCGGCCGTGACCTTCCGAAGCCAATCGGAAGAGGCTATATTGCTGTCATGACAGCATTGCTCGACCAGGCTTTGGAAGCCGCTCGCAATCTGCCTGCCGAAACGCAGGACGACATCGCGCGCGTGGTGCTGCAACTTGCCGGCAGCGATGACGCAATCATCGCGCTGTCGGACGAAGAGCGCACGGCAATCGCTCGCTCCAAAGCCGCAGCCGCGCAGGGCGACTTCGCCACCGACGACGAAGTCCGCGCGATCTGGGCCAAGCACGGGCTGTGAGGCTGCGTTATACCAGCCCGGCGCTCACCGATCTGGCTTCCATTCTCGACTATGTTGCAGAACATTCGCCACAAGGTGCGCGGCGTGTACAGGTGCGCATTCGAGCTGTGACAACACTACTACAAAAACATCCACGTATTGGGGCACGAACAGACGACCCCACGATCCGCCGCGCTCTGACGACGCCCTACCCGTACTCGATTTTCTACGAGGTCGGCGTGGACGAGATCATTATCCACGCAGTGCGGCATGCAGCTCGTGATGACGACGAGCCATCGCGCAGCAAGTAACGCCTACGCCGCCTCGAACTGCAGCTTCGCCAGCCTTGCGTACAGCCCCCCGCGGGCGACGAGTTGGGCGTGGGTGCCTTGTTCGACGATGCGGCCGTTGTCCATCACCACGATGCGGTCGCAGGACAGGACAGTGGCGAGGCGGTGGGCGATCACCAGAGTGGTGCGCGAGCGCATCGCCTGTTGCAGTGCGGTCTGCACCAGGACTTCGCTCTCGGCGTCGAGCGCCGAGGTGGCTTCGTCGAGCAGCAGCAGCGGCGCGTCCCGCAGGATGGCGCGGGCGATGGCGATGCGCTGGCGCTGGCCGCCGGACAGCGTGACGCCGCGCTCGCCGAGCTTGGTATCGAACCGCTGAGGCAGTCGAGTGATGAACTCGGTGGCGTGCGCCTGCTGGGCAGCACGCTCGACATCGGCGTCGCCGGCATCGTCGCGGCCGAAGCGGATGTTGTCGCGCGCCGTGGCGGCGAAGATCACCGAATCCTGCGGCACCAATGCCATGCGTTCGCGCAGCTCGCGCGGATCTACAGCGGCGACCGGCACGCCGTCGAACGAGATCGTGCCCGCCTTCGGATCGTAGAAGCGCAGCAGCAGGTGGAATAGCGTCGACTTGCCGGCGCCCGACGGGCCGACGATCGCGACCTTCTCGCCCGCCTTGATCGACAGCGACAGATTGTTCAGCGCGAGGTGATCGGGGCGGCCGGGGTAGACGAAGGAGACGTTGTCGAACGTCACCTCGCCGCGCACCGGCACCGGCAGCGCCTTGGGCGCAACGGGTGCGGCGATGTCCGGCTTGACCCGCAGGATCTCGAACAGCCGCTCGGCGGCGCCTGAGGCGGCCGAGACTTCGCCCCAGACTTCGCTGAGCTGGCCGAGGCTCGAGGCCGCGAAGGCGGCGTAGAGGATGAACTGGCCGAGCCGGCCCGGCGTCATCGCGCCGCTGGCGACGTCGTGCGAGCCGACCCACAGGATCGCCACCACGCTGGCGAACACGATGAAGATGATGATGGCGGTGAGCAGCGCGCGCGCCTGCGTCGACGAGCGCGCGGCCTCGTAGGAGCATTCGACCTCGGCACCGAAGCGCGCATTGGCGACCCGCTCGTTGGTGTAGGCCTGCACGGTGCGCATCGCGCCGACGAGTTCAGAGGCGAAGGCCGACGCATCGGCCAGCGTATCTTGCGCGTTGCGCGACAGCCTGCGCACCCAGCGGCCGAACGCCACCAGCGGAATCACGATCAGCGGGATCGCCGCCAGCACGAAGCCGGAGAGGCGAGGACTCGACACCACCATCATGCCGATGGCGCCGACGAACAGCAGCATGTTGCGCAGCGCGATCGACACCGAGGCGCCGACCGCCGATTTGATCTGCGTCGTATCGGCGGTCAGCCGCGAGATCAGTTCGCCCGAACGCGCGGTGTCGAAGAACGACGGCGACAATGCGGTGAGATGCGCGAACACGTCGCGGCGGACATCGGCAACGATGCGCTCGCCGATGGTCATCACCAGATAGTAACGCGCCGCGCTGGCTACCGCGAGCACCGCGACGACGCCGAGCATGACGCTGAAATACGAATTGATCAGTTCGATGCCTTCGGCGCTGAAACCGAAATCGATCAGCCGGCGCACCGCCATCGGCACCACCAGCGTCGTCACCGCCGCAACGACGAGCGCGATGGTGGCGAGTGCGGCACGACCGCGATAGCGGCCCACATAGGGGGCCAGCGCCAGCAGCGGTTTGAGACGGCTGCGCTTGACGACAGCCTCGACCTCTTCGACGTCGCCCGGGCCGGCGTCGGCGCGGAGCGTGCCGGTGCGCGGACCGACGTTCTCGGTCGCCGCGATCGCGTCCAGCGACAGCGCAATGGCCGAGGCCTGGGAGGCTTGAGAGTCGGTGGTCTGCCGCTTGTCGGATGTCATCGGAACTGCCGGTTGATCGTCGATGTCACTTAGAAAGCTTCCAGCGCGTCCCCAATAGGACGGTGGGCTGCGACTGGCAAATCCGGGACAATGCGGTATCGGGATGGGCGGAGAAGCAGAAGACCTTGTTTCCCAGGGCCGGCTGCGATATAGAGCCGCCAACTTCGCCCCGACATTTCCGCGACGCATGGCGCTCTCGCGCGCACAGGATCAGCTATGAAGGCCGAAATTCACCCGAATTATCATACCATTACCGTCGTGATGACGGATGGCACCGAGTATCAGACCCGCTCCACCTGGGGCAAGGAAGGCGACAAGCTGAACCTCGACATCGACCCGAAGTCGCATCCGGCCTGGACCGGTGGCACTCAGCAGGTGCTCGACCGCGGCGGCCGTGTGTCGCGCTTCCAGAAGAAGTTCTCGGGCTTCCTCAAGAAAGATTGATCGGCGCGCGCCCGCGGCGCTGCCCGTCAGAAACAAAAACGCCCCGGCCAGACCGGGGCGTTTTTCGTTTATGGACTTGATCTTGAGAGCTTATGCGACGGCTCAGCGCTCGAAGGCGGCTTTGAGCATGTTGAGCTGCGGCACCAGCGGATTGCCGATCGAGGCACGTTCGGCCGGCGGGGTATGCAGCGTCGAGTCGAGGCGGCGGACGCGCGACTGCAAGCTCATCGAGCGCGCAATCAGCGCCTGAAGCTGCTCAGGCAGTTTCTCCAGTATGTCGGCAGCGCCGGGATCGGCGGCGGTGAGCTTGACCTTGCTCTTTTCGCGATTGGCCTGGACCAGCGTCATCTCGCCTTCCTTGACGGCACGATGCAACAACAGCCAGGAGGCCAGTTGCATCAGTCGCGTGGTCAGTCGCATGCTCTCGGTCGCGTAGGTGAGGCTGACGGCGCGATCCAGCGTCTTGGCTTCGGCGCGACCGGCACCATCGAGATAAGCGGCCGTTTCTTCGACGAGGTCCATGCCCTCGCGAAACAGAGCGCCGAACGCGGCCGAATTCGTCAGCCGCTCGCTGAGCACCACAAGGGCGGTGTCGCCCTGCGCCACATCCGACATCATCACACGCCTCACGCTACCGGTTACGCCGCCGGTCTGTCGGGATCGTCTGTCGCGATCGCGGGCCGGCTTATGATGAATAAATCATTACGCGGCCAAGCCGGCGAGTCCAGCGGACACGCGCGCAAAGGTTAACGCGGCCTGCGCGATGATTCCGGCGGGCGGTGACCAAACTATGACGGGGATACGACCAGACAAAAAAGAGCCGCCGTTGCCGGCGGCTTTAAAGTTGATAACAGGGAGGCGTCAAAACAGAGTGGACAGGAGCCACTCGGTCCAAAGATGGACATCCACAGTAATAAGCCGGAAAGCTTAATTACGCGTAAATGAGCGATGTTATTGACGTTTGATTGAGCAATCCGCGCGGCAGCAAAGCGGCTCGCGGCGCTGTCCCGACTTGGTACAACGCACGTCTCGGCCAGCGGCGAAATATCAAGCCTTGAAGATCCGATCAGCCGCCGCGCGGGTGGCGCGCTTCATGGTCACGGCCGTTTCCAGCCGGGTAATCTCGGTGCGCATCAGCGCGATACGCTGATCGAGCTCTTCGACGGACAGCAGCGACAGGTCCTGCCCGATCTCGTGGCTGATCTTCTTGTTCGGCTGGTCGTCGTCCTCGATCGCCATCGTCCCCTCGCCGCGGTTGCCAGCCGAGCCCCGGCTGTCTAATCACTGGGGTCCCTCAATACACCTGCCGTATCGCCAGCCAAGGACAAATCATGGAACCCGTGCCCTCGCAAATGACCGTGGTGGCGATCAGCAAACCGGGCGGACCGGAGGTGTTGCTGCCCGAGACCCGCGCCGTGCCGAAGCCCGGTCCTGGCGAGATCCTGGTCAAGGTCGCGGCGGCCGGCGTCAACCGTCCCGATGTGGCACAACGCTCCGGCAGCTACCCGCCGCCGCCCGGCGCCAGCGATCTGCCGGGCCTCGAAATCGCCGGTGAAGTGGTCGCGGTCGGCGAAGGTGCGACGCGGCACAAAGTCGGCGACAAGGTGATGTCGCTGGTCGCCGGCGGAGGCTACGCCGAATATTGCATCGCCCAAGACGGCCAGGCCATGAAGGTGCCGGCGGCTTATTCGATGAATGAAGCCGGCGCTACGCCCGAAACATTGATGACGGTGTGGCATAACGTGTTCGAACGCGGCGGCCTGAAGAGCGGCGAGACGCTGCTGGTGCATGGCGGCTCGTCCGGCATCGGCACCATGGCGATCCAGCTCGCGGTCGCACTCGGCGCCCAGGTGATCACCACCGTCGGCTCGCAGGACAAGGCCGAAGCCTGCCTCAAGCTCGGCGCGATCCGCGCCATCAACTACAAGACCGAGGACTTCGTCGCGGCCACCAAGGAAGCCACCGGTGGCAAGGGTGCCGACGTCATCCTCGACATGGTCGGCGGCGACTATATCGAGCGCAACTACGAGGCTGCCGCGATGGACGGCCGCATCGTCCAGATCGCCTTCCTGGGCGGCGCCAAGACGAACATCAACTTCACCAAGCTGATGATCAAGCGTCTGCACCACACCGGGTCGACGCTGCGGCCGCGCAGCAATGCCGACAAGGCCGCGATGGTGGCGGCGATCGAAGCCAAAGTGATGCCGCTCTTGAACGAAGGACGTATCAAGCCGCTGATCGACGGCACCTTCCCGCTCAAGGACGCCGCGGAGGCGCACCGGCGGATGGAGACCAGCCAACATATTGGCAAAATTGTGTTGACGGCCTGAGTCACGGGCCCGTTGCAAAGTCTATGTTTTTCCGTCGTTTCATGTCATTGATCCGTCGTCCGGCAGGCGCGGGGGCGCCGCTGCTGGATCGTCGCGAACGCGGAGAACCAACTTGCGTCTGATCAGGGGCCTCGCGCTGCTCGCGCTGGGCGTGATGATGATCGCGGCTGGCCCGCAGGCTCACGCGCTGGACGCCGTCAGCGTCCGCAGCGATGCGCCGGCGATCGACCTCACCGGCGTGCTGGAGCATCTGCACAGCGACAACGACCGCGTCCAGATATCGACCGCGCCCGGCAATGACGGCATCGTCCGCCGCGTCGAAGTGCGCGCCCGCGAAGGCGGCCAGAACTGGGTGGTGTTCGCGCTCGCCAACAACACCGACGATCAGCTCGACCGCCTGATCGTCGCGCCGCATTATCGCATGGTCGGCTCCGGCCTGTTCTGGCCCGACCTCGGCCTGTCCCGCATCGCCACGATCACGCCCTCGACCGGCGACCGACCCGAGCGGCAGGATTCCGCGACCGCCGACATCTTCCGCGTCACGCTCGACCCCGGCTCGGTCATCACCTTCGTGGCCGAACTACGCACCGACAAGCTGCCGCAGCTCTATTTGTGGGAGCCCGAGGCCTACAAGGACAAGGTCAACTCCTTCACCTTGTACCAGGGCATCGTGATCGGCATCTCGGGCCTGCTGGCGCTGGTGCTGACGATCCTGTTCGTCGTCAAGGGCAGCATCATGTTTCCGGCCGCCGCCGCGCTGGCCTGGGCGGTGCTGGTCTATATCGGCATCGACTTCGGCTTCTGGGGCAAGGTGCTGGACATGTCGTCGGGCGCCGAGCGGGTGTGGCGCGCGTCGGGCGAAGCCATCCTGGCGGCGACGCTCTTGGTATTCCTGTTCGCCTATCTCAATCTCAGTCGCTGGCACGTCCGCTACTCGCACATCACGCTCGGCTGGCTCGCCTTCCTCGGCTCGCTGGTAGCGCTGGCGCTGTTCGATCCAGCGGTCGCGTCGGGCATCGCCCGGATGTCGCTGGTGCTGATCGCCTTCGCCGGCTTCGGGTTGATCGTTTACTTGTCCACCCACGGCTTCGACCGCGCGGTGCTGCTGATCCCGACCTGGTTCCTGCTTTTGGTCTGGGTGGTGGCGTCCGGCATGGCGGTCGGCGGCTATGTCACCAACGACATTGCCGGACCGGCCCTGCTCGGCGGTCTGGTGCTGATCGTGATGCTGATCGGCTTCACCGTGATGCAGCACGCCTTTGCGGGCAGCGGCGCTGCTGGGGGCGTGGTATCCGACGTCGAGCGCCGTGCACTGGCACTGATCGGCTCCGGCGATCTGATCTGGGACTGGGACGTTTCGGCCGACAAGGTGTTCACCAGCCCCGAGACGGAAGCGCTGCTCGGTCTCAAGCGCGGCGCGCTGGAAGGCTCGGCGGCGAGCTGGCTCGAGGTGCTGCATCCGCTCGATCAGGATCGCTTCCGCGCCGCGCTCGACAGCGTGCTCGATCAGCGCCGCGGACGGCTCAATCAGGACTTCCGGCTGCGTACGCCGGACGGCCACTTCATGTGGTTTTCGCTGAAGGCGCGCCCGGTGGTCGGCTCCGACGGCGAAGTCACCCGGGTGGTCGGCACGCTGACCGACGTCACCGAGATCAAGAACGCCGAAGAGCGCATGCTGCACGACAGCGTGCACGACAATCTCACCGGCCTGCCCAACCGCAAGCTGTTCATGGACCGGCTCGGTGCGGTGGCGAACTTCGCCAAGTCGATGCCGACGCTGCGCCCCACCCTGATGGTGATCGATCTCGACCGCTTCAAACAGGTCAACGATTCGGTCGGCATCGCGGTCGGTGACTCGATCCTGCTGACTCTCGCGCGGCGGCTGACCCGCATCCTCAAGCCGCAAGATACGCTGGCACGCATCGCCGGCGATCAGTTCGGTCTGATCCTGCTGTCGGAGCAGGACCCCACCAAAATCACCGCCTTCGCCGAGACCATCCGCAAGACCATCAAGGCGCCGATCGCCTTCAACAATCGCGAGATCTTCCTCACCGCATCGATCGGCCTCGCGCTCAGCGATCCGCAGACCCAGCTGTCCGACGAGATCATCAAGGACGCCGAACTGGCGATGTATCATTCGAAGCGGATCGGCGGCGACCGCATCGACGTCTACAAGCCGGCGATGCGGGCGCGAAAGTCGGACCGCCTGACGCTGGAATCCGAGCTGCGCCGCGCCATCGAGCGCCAGGAAATCACCATCCTGTATCAGCCGATCGTCCGGCTGGAGGATCGTTCGGTCGCCGGCTTCGAAGCGCTGGCGCGTTGGGATCATCCCAAGCTCGGCCGCATGTCGCCGATCGAATTCATCACCATCGCCGAAGAGATCGGCCTGATCGTCGAACTCGGCACCTTCGTGCTCGACCAGACCGCCAAACAGCTCGCGATCTGGCAGCGTGCGATGCGGGCGCGCGAGCCGATCTTCGCTTCAGTCAACGTCTCGTCGCGGCAGATCCTGCGCCACGATCTGATCAACGACGTCCGCACCGTGCTGGCACGCTCCTCCATCGCGCGCGGCACGCTGAAGCTCGAACTCACCGAGTCGCTGGTGATGGAGAATCCCGAACAAGCCGCGCAGATGCTGCAGCGGATCCGCGAACTCGGCTGCGGCCTGTCGCTGGACGATTTCGGCACCGGCCATTCGTCGCTGAGCTATCTGCAGCGCTTCCCGTTCGACACCATCAAGATCGACCAGTCGTTCGTCCGCACCACCAGCCGCGGCACCCGCCCGGTGATCCTCAAATCGATCATCGCGCTGGCGCACGACCTCGGTATGGACGTCGTCGCCGAAGGCGCCGAGACGGATTCGGATGCGGTGGAGCTGTATCAGCTCGGCTGCGAATACGCCCAGGGCTTCGCCTTCGGCGAACCGATGGACGCCGACGCCGCGATGCGTATGCTGGCCGAAGAGCAAAGGCTGGAAGCGGCGAGCTGAGGCGGATCACACTCGTAAATTGCGGAGCGTAGGGTGGGCAAAGGCGCGAAGCGCCGTGCCCACGACTTGTTCGCTTCGAAGACAGAGACGCCATCGTGGGCACGCTTCGCTTTGCCCACCCTACGAGCTGCTGGAAGCGGCGAGCTGAGGCCGGCTTCAGCCGACTCATGCAGATTGCAATATGCGGTAATTGCGACGAGCCACCGCGTCGCCACACCCAAAGCCGTCATCCCCCCGCGCATGCGGGGGATCCAGTACGGCGGTGAGTTCGTGACGAAGTAACACAGGCCCCGGCATACTGGGTTGCCCGCCTTCGCGGGCGATGACGCCGAGGCGTGGGGCTTAGGCGTGCCCAGCCTCGGCCGACAACATCCCCGGCTCAATGCCGAGCTTGCCCAACGCGCGGGTGTATTTGTCTTCGATGTCGTCGCCGAAGATCAGGTCGGCGTCGGCGTCGCAGTGCAGCCAGCCGTTGTCCTGGATTTCGTTCTCGAGCTGCCCGGGAGCCCAGCCGGCGTAGCCCAGCGCCAGGATGGCGTGCTTGGGGCCGGTGCCGCCGGCAATCGCCTTGAGAATATCGACTGTCGCAGTCAGACAAATGCCGTCATCGATCGGCAATGTGGCATCCTGAATGAAGAAGTCACTCGAGTGAAGCACGAAGCCGCGTCCGGTCTCGACCGGACCACCGCGGAGTACCTTCATCGATTCAGCCTGGTCCGGCAGTTTGATCTGTTCGGCGTCCTTGACGATGTCGAGTTGCACCAGCAGTTCGGGGAAATCGATGCTACCCGCCGGACGATTGACGATGATTCCCATGGCGCCTTCCGATGAATGCGCGCAGATGTAAATCACCGAACGCGCAAAGCGCTCGTCCTCCATCACCGGCATGGCGATCAGCAGCCGCCCGTCGAGATAGCCTTCGAGAAAATCTTGGCTTTGCCCGCCCATCTTCTTCGCCGCACCGGACGCCCGAGCGCCGGCGCGCTTCCTCGCCGGAGTTTTGCGCGCAGGAGGGTTGCCGATGTCGGACTTGCCGGCGCCGCTCTTGTCGCCGCCCGGCTTGCTCGCGCCGACCCCAGCTTTGGGCCGTTTGGATTCGGTCTCCATCAGGGGATCCTCGCGTTGCATCATCAGTCTGATATCGGGGGCCGATCCTGTCAATCAACCACCTGCCCCACACGCATTGGTCGCATCACGGGCAATTCAATGGTTTTGCCCCTTCAGCCATCGGTACATACGTCAGATGACCGCAAACGTTCCGACCCGCCTGGTCCTCGCCGCCCTGTTCGTCCTCACCATGCTGGGCGTCGCGCAGGCCGAGGACGCCTCCGCCTGGATCAGCGAGGATCACTCCTCCGTGCGCCTCCTTGCCGGATCGCGCAGCGGCGCGGTGCTGCTCGGCGGCATCGAAATGCAGCTCTCTCCCGGGTGGAAGACATATTGGCGCACCCCGGGAGATTCCGGGGTGCCGCCGCGGATCGATTTCAGCAAATCGGACAACATCGAAGCGGTGACCATCCTATGGCCGGCGCCGAGTGCGTTTCCCGATGGCGCCGGCGGAATTTCGATCGGCTACAAGAAACACGTGGTGCTGCCGCTGCGCATCGTGACGAAGAATCCCGACAAGCCGGTGACGCTGCGAGCCAGTATCGATTACGCCGTTTGCGACAATCTGTGCGTGCCGGTGCAGGCGCAGCCCGAATTGCCTTTCGTCAGCGTCGCCAGCACGCAGGACAGCGTGCTGTCCGCAGCGCTCGACAGCGTGCCGGTGCCGGCCAATGTCGGCGATCCCAATCCGGTGACGATCCGCGACGTCGAGCGCATCGGCGACAAGGACGTGCGCGTCGATGTCGTCGCACCCGAGAGCGCCAAGGTCGCGTTGTTTGTCGAGGGACCGACACCCGAATGGGCGCTCCCGGTGCCGACACAGGTCGAGGGCGCACCGCCCGGCATCAAGCGCTTCCGCTTCGCGCTCGACGGGCTGCCCTCCGGCGCCAATCCCGCCGGCGCGCTGCTGAAGTTCACGCTGGTCGGGCCCGACAAGGCCTACGAGTTCAACGTCAATCTGCAGTAGCATCGGGCGGGGGCGAATTGCGCCGCGCGTTGCGGCCTTTGCGCCCGAGACGCTGCGCCAGAAAGTCCGACAGCACCTCGACGCGCGCCGGCCGTGGCCCTCCAGGCGGCATCACCAGATGCACCGCGCTCTCGCGCTGGTGCCAGCCCGCTAGAATGACTTCGACCTCACCCGCCGCAATCGCGTCGCCGACGATGAACTCCGGCAGATCGGCGATCCCGAGACCCGCGATAGCCGCTGGTAGCAGCGCTTCGCCGTTGTTGACGCGAAGCGGCCCCGACGGGCGCACCACCGCCTGCTCGCCGGTGGCGTTGGTGTAGTGCCAGGTATTCGGCGTCGACAGATAGGCGTAGCCGAGACAGCGATGATCGGCGAGTTGCATCGGATGCGTCGGCCTTCCGTGGCGTTCGAGATAACTCCTGGCCGCCACCGTGTAGCGCGGCATCGCGCACAGCCGCCGCGCAACCAGCGAGGAATCCGGCAGCGTGGCGATACGCACGCCGGCGTCGAAGCCCTCGCCGATCAGGTCGACCATCGCGTCGGACAGATGCAGATCGACCGAGACTTCCGGATACATGGCGAGGAAGTCCGGCAGCAGCGGTGCGATCACCTTGACGCCGAAGGTCATCGGCACCGCGAGCCGCACCAGGCCGCGCGGCGCTGCCGATTGCGCCAACGCCTCGCTCTCGGCCGCCTCGCCATCGGCAAGGAGCTGCGCGGCGCGCTCGGCCAGCCGATGGCCGGCGTCGGTCAGCGCCAGCCGGCGCGAGGTTCGGTTGAACAACCGTGCGCCGAGCCGCGTTTCCAGCCGCGTCACGGCTTTCGAGACCGTCGCCTTGGACAGCGCCAATTCGGCCGCCGCCGCCGCAAAGGAGCGCAGCTCGACCACCTTGGCGAAGATCGCCAGCGCTTCGAAATCCGGCAGCCCGGCCATAATGCGCCTCCATGAGGATCAAATTTGGAAACAATGAGTTTCGATCATTTCTATTTATGCACTAAGCCGAAGGTCTTATCCAGTCTCCCAACACTTCACCGGCGCTTCGGCGCCACCTCAAAGGAGACGTCACATGATCGAACTCCGCCCTTTCAATAAGCTCGGCGGTGCCGACCACGGCTGGCTCAAGGCCCGCCACCACTTCTCGTTCGCCAGCTACTACGACCCCAACAACATGGGCCATGGCGCGCTGCGGGTCTGGAACGACGACGAGATCGCCCCGGACACCGGCTTCCCGCCGCATCCGCACCGCGACATGGAGATCATCACCTATGTGCGGGACGGCGCCATCACCCACGAGGACTCGATGGGCAATCGCGGCCGCACCGAAGCCGGCGACGTCCAGGTGATGAGCGCGGGCTCCGGCGTCCGCCACTCGGAGTACAATCTCGAGCCGCAAACGACCCGGATCTTCCAGATCTGGATCGAGCCGACGGGTTCGGGTGGTCAGCCGACCTGGGGATCGGAGCCGTTCCCGAAGTCGGATCGCTCCGGCAAGCTCGTCACCATCGCGTCAGGCATCAAGGGCGATAACGATGCGTTGCCGATCCGCGCCAACGCGCGGGTGCTGGCCACCACGCTGAAGGCCGGCGAGACCGCCGCCTACGACACCGACACGGCACGGCATCTTTACCTGGTGCCGGCGGTCGGCAGCGTCGAAGTCAACGGCGTCAAAGTCGACGCCCGCGACGGCGCCGCGATCAGCAACGAGGCCAAGCTGACCATCACCGCTCTCGAAGACGCCGAGGTCGTGCTGGTCGACGCGGCGTAACGCACGGCCGCCGCCACACCCACCACGTCATGCGCGGGCTCGACCCGCGCATCCATCTCCTTCGAAGAACTCTCTCGCGAAGAAGATGGATGGCCGGGCCTTCGCCGCGCCGAAGGGGGCTTCGGCCCCGCAGGCGGGTCAAGCCCGGCCATGACGACCTTTTTCCAAAATCACTCAACTAGCCAACAGGAGACTCATCATGGCTAAGGTTCTCGTCCTCTACTACTCGGCTTACGGTCACATCGAAACCATGGCGAACGCGGTCGCCGAGGGCGCGCGGTCGACCGGCGCGCAGGTCGACATCAAGCGCGTGCCCGAGTTGGTGCCGCCGGACGTCGCCAAGGCCTCGTACTACAAGCTCGACCAGGCCGCGCCGGTCGCCACCATCGACGACCTCGCCAATTACGACGCCATCATCGTCGGCACCGGCACCCGCTTCGGCCGCATGGCGTCACAGATGGCGAACTTCCTCGATCAGGCCGGCGGCCTGTGGGCGAAGGGCGCGCTGAACGGCAAGGTCGGCGCCGCCTTCACCTCGACCGCGACCCAGCACGGCGGCCAGGAGACCACGCTGTTCTCGATCATCACCAACCTGCTGCACTTCGGCATGGTGATCGTCGGCCTCAACTACGGCTTCGGCGGCCAGATGAAGCTCGACGAGGTCACCGGCGGCGCGCCCTATGGTGCCACCACGATTACGGGCGGCGACGGCTCGCGCCAGCCGAGCGAGAACGAACTCGCCGGCGCGCGCTATCAGGGCAAGGTCGTCGCCGAGACCGCGATCAAGCTGCACGGCTGAGCCAGTTGCGATGGACTGCGCGGCGTCATCGGCGCCGCGCGGCCGCGTGACTCAATCCACTAGCGCCGGCGCACCCGCGCCGGCGTGATAGCGGCTGCCGAAGAACACCAGCGGCGCGCTGTCGCGATGATCGCAGGCGGTGACTTCGGCGATCAGCATAGCATGATCGCCGAGCTCGATCGGCCGCACGACGTTGCAGGCGAAGAACGCCAGGCAACCCGCTAGGCGCGGCAGGCCGTCGGTCCATTCATAGTGCAGATCGAGACCGGGATCGGGCTTTCCGGCGAAATGGCGCGACAGCGCCACCGCGGAGTCCGGCAGCACGTTGACGCCGTAGCGGCCGCTCGCGGCGATCGCGTCGCGCGTCCGCCCCGGCCGCGCCAGGAACAGCACGGTCGGCGGCGCCAGACCGACGGTGACGAAACTGTTTACCGTCATGCCGCAGATGTCGCCGGCCGCATCCAGCGCGGTGATCACCGTCACTCCGGTGGCGAAGCGCGACGCCGCCGCCCGGAACTGCGCCGGATCGACCGGCTTCATCTCAGCCCTCCACTGCGTAGTGCAGCAGCTGCGCGCCCTTGGGCGAGTAGTTCGGCACGTCGGAAGCGACCTTTCGCCCGATGTCCGACTGCAACGCCTGCCCCATCGCCTCAGCACTGTCGAACAGCGCCTGGAAGATGCAGAACGGCGCGTCACCCGGCCCGAGCGCTGCGGGGAAGCCGAACGAACATGAGCGCAACCCGGGCAATTGCTTGGCTAGCGGCACATGAGTTTTGACGTAGTAGCTCTTGAAGGCGGCAGGATCATCCGGCGTGGGGTACAGTACAGTCAGGCAATGCATACTTAGGCTCCTCGGCTTTGGCCGCGTATTCTCTCCCCTCGTCATGGCCGGGCTCGTCCCGGCCATCCACGCCTTACTTGCAGCGGACGCTGCAATTCGTGGATGCCCGGCACAAGGCCGGGCATGACGATGTATTTTCTTTACGCCGCCTGCGGCTGCGCAGCATGATCGGCGCTGGTGCGGTCGATCCAGGCCCGGATGCGCTGCGGAGTCGAGATGCGATCCCACTGCTTCTCCGGATAGTTGAAGTTCTCGGTAAATTCGTCGGCCAGCGCCTTGTTGTGGCCCATGGTGCCGAGCAACTCGCCCATCTCGGGCGATGGCGGCGCCAGCATCATGTTGGTCCAGCGCGACGCGGCGAGGACGCGGTCCTGCCGCTTCAGATCGACCTTCTCGCAGAAGCGAACGTCGAACACGTCGCTGCTCACGATCTCCTCGCCGAGCACGAAGGCCGCGTAGGACGCCATGTTGGCGCCCTGCCCCATCATCGGATCGACCACCGAATGCACGTCGCCGAGCGCGATCGCGCATTTGCCGCCGGGGAATTCGACCGTGGTCGAGCGCACCGTCGGCACCACGCCGCCTTGCAGCAGATCCTGCGGCTGGGCGAGATCGAACCGCGCCGGATCGATGCGGTCGTACGTGGTCGGGTGATGCTTCTCGAGCTTGGCGAGCAGCGTCTGCAGAAAGCGCGTGCGATCCTGCGCGTAGTTGAGCGTCGCCAGTTCTTCGAGATCGCCGCCCGGCACGTTCTCCATCAGCAGCGCCGTGGCGATGCCGTCGAACGTGACGGTCGGGATCACGATCATCTCGCCGTGGCCGGGCGACACCGACAGCGTGACGTTCATCGGCTCGGCGTTCTTTACGCCCTTGTACAGACCGACGCAGAGCCGGCGCTGCGGCTGCGCGAACGGCGTGAGATCGGGCCGGAACGGAAACAACTGGCCAAAGCCGCCTTTGCCGGTCGATACCACGAGCAGGTCGAAGCGATCGACCAGGCCGGCGATGTCGTCTTCCTCGATGCGGCGAAACTCGATATTGCCGCCGCGCCGCATGAACTCGTCCATCAGCACCGGCAGATAGAGGCGGTAGTCGACCGCGCGGCTCGGCTTGGAGAAGTCGCCGCGGAATTCCAGCGGCTCCGGAAAATTGAAGAAGTGATTGTGGTGCGTGTAGGACAGCTCCGGCTTCGACCACTGATCGATGCCGAGATAGGCCTCGCGCGCCAGCGTCACGTGATGATGCGCGACCGTGTTGATTAGTTGAGCGTCGCGATAGGCGTGCGGTTCGCGGTCGGTGATGACCGTCGCGTCGACGCCATGCTTGTTCAGATACAAAGCCAGATGCAAACCACCGACACCGGCCCCGATGATTCCGATTTCCCGTTTCACGTCAGCCTCCCTGGATCGTTTTGTTTTTTGTGCTGTGAGCCTAGGAGGCTGCTTGACGCTCGTCTAGGGAATGAACAGGATATGATCTGTTCCTAGCAGGAATGGATCATGGATCGGCTCGACTGTCTCCGAGCGTTCGTGAAGGTGATGGAAGGCGGCAGCTTCTCCAGCGCGGCGCGGGATCTCGGCCTCGGCCAGCCCGCCGTCAGCAAGCGCATCGCCGTGCTGGAGCGCGAATTCGGCACGCAGCTGTTCATGCGCAACACCCGGAAGCTGACGCCGACCCGGGAGGCGCACCGCATCTATGATCTGGCCCGGCAGGCGCTGAGCTGCATCGAGACCGCGCGCGCCAGCGTCGCCGAAGCCCCGGCCGGGCCGACCGGCACGCTGCGGCTCGGCGTGCCGACCTCGTTCGGGCGGCACTACATCATGCCGGTGATCGAGCAATATCTGCGCGCCTATCCGGACGTGAAGGTCGATGTCCGCTTCAGCGAGCGCAATGTCGATCTGGTCGAGGACGGCATCGAGCTGGCGCTGCGAATCGGACGGCTGGAATCGAGTTCACTGAAGGCGCGGCGCATCGGCACGGTGCGTCGCTTCCTGGTGGCGACGCCGACCTATCTGCGCCGGCACCCGCTGCCGCAACTGCCGGGCGACCTGAAGAACCTCAGCTGCATCGGCTACGCCCGGCTGTCCCCCGCCGGCCAATGGGCGTTCGAATCCGAGCTCGGCCGGCATGTGGTCGAGATCGCCGGATCGCTGGTGGTCGACGATGCGGACGCGATGAAGCAGGCGGTGCTGCAGCATCTCGGCGTCGCCATCCTGCCGGCATGGTGCGCCACGGAGGCGATCCGGCGCGGCGAGATGGAGGTGGTGCTGCCGGAATTCACCGTGCCGGCGCTGCCGCTGCACGCCGTCTATCCCGACACCCAATGGATGTCGCTGCGCGCCCGCTGCTTTCTCGATCTGGTGGTGGTGTCGGCCAACCTGCTGGCCGAGGATGCCGCCCGGCTGCCTGCCTGAGAGGCAGACCGGGAGCAAGGCCGAGAAACATGCAGGTGCATCTATCCTGCATGGCAGCCTTCCCACCGGAGGACTTCTTCCCAACCGACGTATGTCCCATTTGTGCAGCGCGATTGGGAGACACACGACGCCATGCTCGAAATGTATTTCATGCTTCAGATTGCCCGCAGCCCGCTTCAGGCGATGCCCGCCGC
>NZ_BADD01000230.1 GCF_000333455.1 Rhodopseudomonas sp. B29 | reverse complement strand
CGACGCGGCGCCGGCGGACACGTCGTCGCGATCGACATAGACATTGAGGGCTCGGATGTTGGTCTGCTGGCGCACCGCGACGCGCTGCCCCGGCGACGGACTGATCGCATCGCCGTGCGCGCCGATTTCGCCCATCACCACCTTGCCGGACGAGGCGCCGGCCGCCAGTGCCCGGAGAAAGTCTCGGTCGAAACCGCGCAGCCGCGCGCCGAGCGGCGCATCGCCGAATGGGATCTCCGACTGCTCGATCGAATTCGGAAACGCGCTGGCGACCTTCTATAAGGAAGGCACCGGCGTTCCCAAGGACGCGGTGCAGTCGGTGCGGCTGCTTCAGGCGGCCGCCCTGGCGGGCAACACCGCCGCGCAGGTGGAGTATGCCATTGCGCTGTACAATGGCACCGGCACCCCAAAGAACGAGGTCGCCGCAGTGGCGCTACTGCGGAAGGCAGCGCGCGCCAACAATCCGATCGCTCAGAACCGCCTCGCCCACGTGCTGGTCTCCGGCCAGGGCGCGCCGCGCGATCTCGTCGAGGCCATGAAATGGCACCTGATCGCCAGGACCGCCGGTAAGGGCGACCTGCAGCTCGACGAGGTGCTGGCGCAGCTCCCCCAAGCTGATCGCACCAAGGCCCAGGACGATGCCCGCAAATGGCTCGGCGGCGGCGGCCAGACCGCAAACAGCAGCGGCGGGGACAATGCCAACGCCAATGCCGCCCCTGGCAAATGATGCGGCTTGACGCCGCCGCGCCCGCAAGGCACCCCTTCGGCCGTCAATTTCCCCCATCCTGCAGACCGGCGCCCCGCCGTCGAAAGACGAGACCATGATCCATTCCGCTCTCATCAACGTCATGGTCAAGGCCGCCCGCCGCGCCGGCCGCAGCCTCAAGCGCGACTTCGGCGAGGTCGAGAACCTGCAGGTGTCGCTGAAGGGCCCGGCGAACTTCGTCTCGCTCGCCGACAAGCGCGCCGAGGAGATGCTGTACGAGGAGCTGTCCAAGGCGCGGCCCGGCTACGGCTTCATCGGCGAGGAAGGCGGCACCCGCGAGGGCTCGGACAAGAGCCACACCTGGATCGTCGATCCGCTCGACGGCACCACCAATTTCCTCCACGGCATCCCGCACTTCGCGATTTCGATAGGCCTGCAGCGCGACGACACGATGATCGCCGGTGTGATCTACAATCCGGCCAACGAAGAGCTGTACATCGCCGAGCGCGGCAAGGGCGCGTTCCTCAACGACACGCGGCTTCGCGTCGCCAACCGGCGCCAGCTCCACGACTGTGTCATCGGCTGCGGCCTGCCGCATCTCGGCCGCGGCGACTTCGCCCAGAACCAGCGCGAGATGGCGGCGCTGCAGCCCAAGGTCGCCGGCATGCGCCGCATGGGCACCGCCTCACTCGACCTCTGCGCCGTCGCCGGCGGCCGCTTCGACGGCTTCTGGGAACGCAATCTGTCGCCGTGGGACATCGCGGCCGGCATCGTGATGATTCGCGAAGCCGGCGGCACCGTCGGTGATATCAACGGCGGCGACGTGCTTAAGACCGGCGATATTGTCGCCGGCAACGAGACGATCCACGCCGAGCTGGCGCGGATTCTGAAGCCGTTTAGCTAATCTTTGTAGGGTGGGCAAAGCGCAGCGTGCCCACGCGCTGTTATTAGCCGACGATCCGCAGCAAGCACGTGGGCACCGCGCTACGCGCCTTTGCCCACCCAACGCGCTGACACCGCCACGCCCCTCGTCCGTCATCGCAGGGCTCGACCCGGCGATCCATCTTCCTTCAACCGACAGTTTCCTTTTGCGCGCGCTGACGCGCACGATGGATCCGCGGGTCAAGCCCGCCGATGACGGCAATGTGTGTTGAAGTCGAAACGGCCTACGCCGCCGGCACGATCCGCCGCACGTCGCCGCTGTCCGTGATGAACGCGGCACCTGGCTTCGCATACAGGAAGCCGTTGGACTTCTTCAGCGGGTACAACGCATCGAGCTTCTGGGCGCCCTCTGCTGCGCCGACCTTGCCGTCGAGCACGTCGCGGAACAGCGTGCTCACTGCCACCATGTCGCATTGCTGCGGTGACAGGCGGAGGCTGCCGGCGCCGGCGTCTTTCAGCTTGTCGATGTCGCCGAGCAGGCTGGCGCAGGTGTAGGACAGCGTCTGGACGCCGTTCATCGCCAAAAACGGCTCGTCGTCGAGCGTCGTCACCGCGAGGCCGTCTGGGTCCTGCTCGCAGACGAATTTGCAGTTGTCCTTGCTGAGCTTGTTGAGGCGGGCGTGATAGCAACGCGCCGAGATGGCGAGCGGCACGCGGCCGAACGCGAATACTTCGAACGTCACCTCGGGATAGGCGCGGGCGATGGTGCGGATCGCCGACAGCGGCAGCTCCGGCGGCAGGCAGATCCGCGTCGCGCCGCGCGAGGCGAAGTAACCGGCTGTCGCTTCGTTGTAGATGTTGACGAACGGGCCGATGGCGTGCGGTCTGTCGCCGACCATGCGCAGGCAGGTGAGGTCGTTGACCTCCATCATGAAGCCGCCATCGGCGGCGAGGCCTTCCATCGCCTTGCGCTCGCGCGGCAGCGACATCAGCACCAGCGAGCCCATCAGCACTTTCTTGCCGGCGGCCGCGAGACGCTCGATCACCTCCGGCAGATGCGGCTCGAAGAACGGCGAGCGCTTCGAGCACACCACCTCGCCGACCACGACACTGTCGACCGGCGCCTCGTCGGCGATGCGGAAGTAGAAGTCGCGCCACAGCTCCGCGTTCCAGTTGAACAGCACCGGTCCAAGCGTGAGTTGCATGATGTCCCTCGCGGTGATGGCGCCGCTTGCGACGCTATTTTCTGCACGGCGCTTGCCGCGCCTTGATGATGAACGCCGAGTGAAGACGCGCGCTGATCAGCGCCAGGTCTTCTTGTAGGCGCCGGTGGTGGTCGACTGGCCTTCGGTCAGGCCGCGCAAGGCGTCGACCGGCAGCGGCCGGCCTTCGTCGAGCGCGGCGAGCACTTCCTTGAAGGTCTTGACCACGCGCTCGATATAGGCGCGGCCGCGCTGGCGGCCTTCGATCTTCAGCGCCGCGACACCGGCCTTGCGCAGATCCGGCAGCATCGTGGTGGCGTCGAGCGAAGCCGGGTCTTCGAACAGATAGCCGGAGCCTTCGTCGGTCTGGTAGCGGCCCTTGCACAGCGTCGGATAGGCCGCGGCCTCGCCTTTGGCGAATTTGTTGATGGTGAAGTCGCCGAGCCGAGACACCAGCGCACCGTTC
>NZ_BADD01000231.1 GCF_000333455.1 Rhodopseudomonas sp. B29 | reverse complement strand
TCCTGGTCGGGGACTTCGTTTGGGCGGCCGACGATCCCGCGATTGCGCTCGCCCAAGCTGGCGAGGCGCTGCGGACTGGCTTTGCGGCGAGCGCCGCAGCCGTCCGGGGATGAGCCCGATCCGGGGATGAATTGATGAAGGCCGTGCGCTTCGCTGTCTGTCTTACGTCCGCGCTGCTGCTGGCGACGTCCGCCTCGGCGCAGATGTCGCTGACGCCGGCGCCGCCCAATCCGTTTCCCAAGCCGATCGACTCGGAAAAGCCGAAGCCGCGGACGCCCGAAAAGGCGGCCCCGAAGCCGGCGCCGAAGCGCTCTGCGAGCGAGGAGAAGAAGTCCGGCTTCGAGCCGGCGCCGCCGAAGCCCGCGGCTGCTGCCGAGCAGCCCGACGATCCGCTCACCGAGCCCAAGAATATCGACCTGGTCTACGGCGCCTATCAGCGTGGCTTCTACAAGACCGCGTTCGACATGGCGATGAAGCGCGCCACCGAGGTCGGCGATCCCAAGGCCATGACCATGCTGGGCGAACTCTACGCCAACGCGCTCGGCACCAAGCGCGACTACGACAAATCGGTCGAATGGTACAAGCGCGCCGCCGACCTCGGCGACAGCCAGGCGATGTTCGCGCTGGCCATGGCGCGGATGGCCGGCCGCGGCGGCGGTCCGCCGAACCGCGAGGAAGCCGCCAAGTGGCTCGCGGCGTCAGCCAAGCTTGGCGAGCCGAAGGCAGCCTACAATCTGGCACTGCTGTATCTCGACGGCCAGACCTTCCCGCAAGACGTCCACCGCGCGGCCGAACTGCTGCGCATCGCGGCCGATGCCGGCAACGCCGAGGCGCAATACGCGCTGGCGACCTTCTATAAGGAAGGCACCGGCGTTCCCAAGGACGCGGTGCAGTCGGTGCGGCTGCTTCAGGCGGCCGCCCTGGCGGGCAACACCGCCGCGCAGGTGGAGTATGCCATTGCGCTGTACAATGGCACCGGCACCCCAAAGAACGAGGTCGCCGCAGTGGCGCTACTGCGGAAGGCAGCGCGCGCCAACAATCCGATCGCTCAGAACCGCCTCGCCCACGTGCTGGTCTCCGGCCAGGGCGCGCCGCGCGATCTCGTCGAGGCCATGAAATGGCACCTGATCGCCAGGACCGCCGGTAAGGGCGACCTGCAGCTCGACGAGGTGCTGGCGCAGCTCCCCCAAGCTGATCGCACCAAGGCCCAGGACGATGCCCGCAAATGGCTCGGCGGCGGCGGCCAGACCGCAAACAGCAGCGGCGGGGACAATGCCAACGCCAATGCCGCCCCTTGCAAATGATGCGGCTTGAAGCCGCCGCGCCCGCAAGGCACCCCTTCGGCCGTCAATTTCCCCCATCCTGCAGAC
>NZ_BADD01000232.1 GCF_000333455.1 Rhodopseudomonas sp. B29 | reverse complement strand
AGCTGGTGAGCCACCACGTCGGTGGTTACTTGAAGATCGCACCCGAGCACACCGAGCGCGGGCCGCTCGACAAGATGATGAAGCCGGGCATCGGCACCTATCATCGCTTCAAGCAGATGTTCGAGGCCGCCGCCAAAGAGGCCGGCAAACAGTACTATCTGATCCCGTATTTCATTGCGGCGCATCCGGGCACGACCGACGAGGACATGATGAACCTCGCGCTGTGGCTGAAGAAGAACCGCTACCGCGCCGACCAGGTGCAGACCTTCCTGCCGTCGCCGATGGCGACCGCGACCGCGATGTATCACACCGGCGTTAATCCGCTGCGCGGCGTCCGCCGCGGCGGCAGCGACAAGGTCGAAGCCATCAAGGGCCTGCGCCAGCGCCGGCTGCACAAAGCCTTCTTGCGCTACCACGATCCGGACAACTGGCCGGTGCTGCGCGAGGCGCTGAAAGCGATGGGCCGCGCCGATCTGATCGGCTCGCGCCCGGATCAACTGGTCCCGGCGCATCAGCCGCCCGGCACCGGCAAGGCCGCCGGCATCCGCCGGCCCGTCCGCGACGGTGGCGCGAAGACGCAGCGCTTCACCACCAAGGGCGTGCGGCTGGCGAAGTAGCGCCGCGGATCGAGCGGCGGCTCGCCTGCCAGGCTGCGCCGGCGCGCCATCCTCCCGGCTCGAAGCGGAAAAACAATCGCCAAAATGGCGGCCGCGCTGTCGCGGCAGTCTTGATTTAGCCGGCGGGAATATCAACCTTCTGCCGGGAACCGAGCCGTCCCCGACGGCCGCATCACCTGCTCCCTCAGAGGTCCACCATGTCGCCGGTCTCGCTGTTGCTCAACATCTTCTGGATCGCGCTCGGCGGCTTCTGGATGGCGGCCGGATGGGTGATCGCGGCGATCATCATGGCGATCACCATCATCGGCCTGCCATGGGCCAAGGCCGCGTTCAGCATCGCCGTCTACACGCTGTTTCCGTTCGGCCAGATGGCGGTGCCGCGCCAGGCCCTGACCGGCCGCGGGGACATCGGCACCGGCCCGCTCGGCGTCATCGGCAACATCATCTGGTTCGTGTTCGCCGGCTGGTGGCTGGCGCTGGGCCACATCGTCACCGCCGTGCTGCTCGCCGTGACCATCATCGGCATCCCGTTCGCATGGGCCCACATCAAGCTCGCCGGCATCGCGCTGTGGCCGATCGGCAAGGAAATCGTCCCGGTCGACGAATTCGCCAGGAGCCGCTGAGGGGGAGGCCGCTGAAACGGAAATTGCACAGTCGCTAGGCCGGCCGAGGCCGAAGCTGAAGGGGTCACCCGACCGCGATTTGGTCCGGAGCACCGGACTTCGCTGATTCGAAAGGCTTTATTCAGAAGGCTCCCGCCGCCCCACCCGTTGCCGATTCAGCCCCGATCGGCTAAAGCATCCCGGCACGCACCCGTAGCTCAGCTGGATAGAGCGTTGCCCTCCGAAGGCAAAGGTCACACGTTCGAATCGTGTCGGGTGCGCCAGCCTTAAAATTCTGATTTGCATCGGTTTTTAGCTCGACACACTTCGCTCCCGACTGCTCACGAGATTCCGTCCCTCACAGCCTGTCACGAGCAGAACGGAAGTTATGCCGACGGTCCGAAAACGAGGCGACACTTGGCAAGCTCAGGTGCGCCGCGCAGGCTACCCCGCCTTATCCAAATCTTTCGCGACAAAGGTCGATTCGGACGCAGGGGCGCGAGAAAAGTAGCAGTCCAATGATCATTGATATCGAGTTTAAAACTCTCAGGGGATGACCATGGATTTCATAGTTGCACTGGCTTCCGCATCGCAAGCGCTGACGATCGCAAAGCGGCTACGCGAGATCGACAAAGGCGTCAGCGAGGGCGAGTTCAAGGACACTATGGCGGAATTATAGGAGAAGGCGGCAGAGCTGCGCATGGCACTCGCCGATGCTTGGGAAGACATTCATGAGACAATCAACGGATCAATCGCTTCGCGATGACCGCCGCTCATGAGTCTGGAGAAGCATACTCCATTTGCCGTGAAGGACGAATGGCAAGTCATTAGCTCAGGAAAGACCCCGCGTTCGGCGTCATGGGTGTGCAGCTGCGAACTCTGAAGTGTAGAAAATGCGACCACTCCGAAGACCACCAGTATGATCCTATGAGCGCCA
>NZ_BADD01000233.1 GCF_000333455.1 Rhodopseudomonas sp. B29 | reverse complement strand
GCGCGTTGGCGCTGGAGCGAGGGCCAGGCGCTCGGCTTCACATCGAAGATCCCGCCGAGCGCGCCGACACCGTCACGACCGTGCGGGCGACCGAAGGCACCGATCTCGCCGGCCTGCACAGTTACTGCAAGCAGAAATGCGGCGTGGTGCTCGGCGTCGGCATCGGCGATCTGCAGAGCAAGGCGTTCCGCATCGCCCATATGGGCCACGTCAACGCCCCGATGGTGCTGGGCACGCTCGGCGTCATCGAGATGGCGCTCAACGCGCTGAAGATCCCGCATAGTAAAAGCGGCGTCGATGCGGCGATCGGCTACCTGGCAGAAGCAGTCGCGGCCTGAGCCCCGGCGGCGCGCCGCATCCGGAGCAGCAGCACGATGCTGCCGATGAGCGACAGCGCGACCAGGCCGAGCGAGACCTGGAGCGCCAGCAGGGCCGAGCTTGCGCTCGCCACGGCGAAGTACACGGCGCCGACCGCCGCGACGCCGCTGGCACTCGCGATCTGGGTCGTCGTGCCGTACAGACCAGAACCGGAGCCGGCGCTGCCGGCGCGCACATGGGACAGCACCGCGCCCGATAGCGGCGCCATCACCAGTCCCTGGCCGTAGCCGAACACGATCATCACCGTCGCCAGCACCACCGGAGCCGGCGACGTGACGGCCACGACGGTCGAGGCCAACGCGGCCAGACCGATGATCTGCAGCACGCAGCCTTCGATCAGCACCAAGGTGCCGCGACGCCTGGCGCGCGCTCCGGAATGCCGCGAGGCGATGACGAAGGCGAGCGCCAGCGGCATGAACACCAGCCCGGCCCACAGCGGGGCGATCCGCAGCGTCGCTTGCATGTACAGCGTCGTCACCAGATAGAACGACAGGTTGGCGAAGAAGAAGCAGAACACCGCGCCGAGGCCGCGGACGAAAGCCGGATCGGCCAACAGGTCGAGGTCGATCAGCGGCATGCCGCCGCGCCGCGCGACGCCGCGCTCATAGCGCAGGAAAATCCAGACGATCAGCAAGCCGCCGGCCACGATAAGCCACAGCCACGACGCCCAATGCGTTTCGCGGCCGAACAGGACGGGGCCGATCAGGCAGAGCAGCCCGACAAACAGGATCACGGCGCCGGGCAGATCGAGCCGGGTGCCGGGCCGGCGCGGCGCCTGCGGCATCACATGCGCCGCTGCCGCGATGATCAACACACCGACCGGCAGGTTGACGAAGAAGATCGCCCGCCAGCCGAAGCCCGCCAGGTCCAGCGTTACCAGCAAGCCGCCGAGCGCGAAGCCGGCCGCACCGGCCAGCCCGAGCACGATGCCGTAGATCGCGAACGCCTTGGCGCGCGCGGCATCCGGAAACAGCACGTGGATCGTCGCCAGCACCTGCGGCACCATGAGGGCCGCGGTGACGCCCTGAGCCAGCCGCGCCAGGATCAGCTCGGTGCCGGACTGCGCCAATCCGCACCACAGCGACGTCAGCGTGAAGCCGGCGACGCCGATCAGGAATACCGTCTTGGTACCCAGGATGTCGCCGAGCCGACCGCCGGTGATGATCAGCGTCGCGTAGCCGATCAGATACACCGCAATCACCGCCTCAATTTGCGAGGACGATGCGGCAAGGTCTTTGGCGATGGTCGGGATCGCCACGTTGACGATGAAAGCATCGACCCCGAACATGAATTGTGCGGCGACGACGATGGCCAGCACCTGCCAGCGGCGGGACGGCTCGGCGATTGCGGCGACGCTCATGTCCATGGACGCTTCCTCGTAGGCTCGATTTTCGCCGAGCGTCGCAGCTCTCCGTCATGGAGTCGATTACCAAGCAGGTAAGCGTCCCTTTTTCGCCCTTACTCTCTCAACCCGTCATTGCGAGCGCAGCGGAGCAATCCAGCTCAGTGCACGGAGCTGGATTGCTTCGTCGCTGCGCTCCTCGCAATGACGGTGGCTGATGCAGAAAATGGAAAGGGCCCCGGAGAACCGGGGCCTTGCAGCCATTTATACATCCAAGCGCCTCATCGTCGGCGCATTGCCTCAGCCCCACGGCCCGCGACGCGAACCGCTGCTCGGAGGCCGGCCAGAACCGCGAGCGGCGCCGCTCCAGGGGGCTTGGCTGGCCGGCTGGGCATAGCCGGAAGGGGCAGCACGATATCCACTGCCACTGCCAAGCTCCGCAGCCAGCCGCTGCAGCGCGGCGATGCGGTTGTCGGTCGACGGATGGGTGGCGAACAGATTGTCCATGCCCTGGCCCGACAGCGGATTGATGATGAACATATGCGCGGTCGCAGGCGCACGTTCGGCCTCAACATTCGGCACCTGATGCGCCGCCGCCTCGATGCGGCCGAGCGCCGAGGCGAGCCACATCGGCTCGCCGCAGATCCGCGCGCCCATATCGTCGGCAGCGTATTCGCGGGTCCGGCTGATCGCCATCTGCACCAGCATGGCGCCGAGCGGCGCCAGGATCATCAGCGCCAGCGAGCCGATCAGGCCGGGGCCGTTGTTGTTCTCTCGATTGCCGCCGAAGAACATGCCGAACTGCGCCACCATCGAGATCGCACCGGCGATGGTCGCCGTGATGGTCATAAGCAGCGTGTCGTGATGCTTGATGTGCGCCAGCTCGTGCGCCACGACGCCGGCCAATTCCTCTCGGCTCAGCTGCTGCATCAGGCCGGTGGTGACGGCGACGGCGGCATTTTCCGGATTGCGGCCGGTGGCGAAGGCGTTGGGCTGCGGATTGTCCATGACATAGACCCGCGGCATCGGCAGCGAAGCGCGGCCGGCGAGCTCGGCCACCATCCGCACCAGATCCGGCGCGGTGCGCTCGTCGACCTCATGGGCGCCGTACATCGACAGCACCATCCGGTCGGAATTCCAATAGGTGAAGATGTTCATCGCCGCAGCGACGACGAGAGCTATCAACGCACCGTTGGCGCCGCCGATCAGAAAGCCAATGCCCATGAACAGGGCGGTCAGGCCGGCGAGCAACAGGGCGGTCTTGAAGTAACTCATGGTCCTCCTCCTGCACCACGCGAAACGCCATGGCGCAGACGAGACATGGGAAGTCCGTGTCCCGGAACAAGATCGCTCGATGCGGCGGCGCGTCGCGGCTTGCGGCAGCCGCAATTGCAAGTCAAACTGTCGCAGTGACCGAGCCTTCTGCCGCAATCCAAATGCCGAAAGACGCCGTGCGGAACTATCCGCCGGGCGTCACGATCCTGAAGCAAAGCTGCCGCGGGCCGAGCTGCGCGCCGGCTGTGCAGACCATGATGGATATCGCCCGCTGGCTGCTGCAGGAGGCCGCGGCCGAACCCGAACTGTTGCCGACGTTCGAAGCGCTGTTCTGGCGGATGAATGCTGCCGGTCTGCCGGTGCATCGGGCCACGCTGCACATCGGCACTCTGCATCCGCAACTGCTCGGCTTTGCCTGGAACTGGCGCGCTTCGGACGGGCTGTGCGACGAGGTGCAGGTCAAGCAGTCGACCGCCGACACCGATGCTTTCAAGCTGAACCCGCTGCGGCGTCTCTACGAGCAACGCGAGCCGATCCGCCGCAATCCTCAGACCGCGGAGGCGCAGGCCGAATTTCCGATCATGCGCGATCTGGCTGAAGGCGGTTACACCGAGTATCTGGCGCTGCCGTTGGGAGGTGAGGGTTTTCGCCATGCCATGACGTTGGCGACCGCGAACCCGTCAGGCTTCAGCGACGACCATCTCGAGCAGATCGAGCGTCTGCTCGGGCTGTTCACCTTGCATGTCGAGCGCCATATCGCGGCGCGGATCGCCACCAATGCGCTCGGCGCCTATCTGGGTCCGGCCGCCGCCGGCAAGGTTCTCAGCGGAGACATCAAGCGCGGTTCGGGTGAAGCGATCCGGGCGGTGATCTGGGTGTCGGATTTGCGCGGCTTCACCGATCTGTCCGACCGTCTCGACGCTCCCGACATGATCGCGCTGCTCAACGCGTATTTCGAGATCTTCGCCGGCAGCGTGCTGTCGCACGGCGGCGAAGTGCTGAAGTTCATCGGTGATGGCCTCTTGGCGGTGTTTCCGCTCGGTGAAGAGCCGCGCACCGCCGGCAACTCGGCGCTCGCCGCAGCCGAGGAGGCGCAGGCCGGGCTGGCTCGGCTGAGCGCCGAACCGTCGCCCGAACTCGCCAATGTGGCCGGCTGGCGGCCGCTGAAGGCTGGTATCGCGCTGCACGAGGGCGAGGTGTTCTTCGGCAATATCGGCGCGCCGGCGCGGCTGGATTTCACCGTGATCGGGCCTGCCGTCAACGAAGCCAGCCGGGTCGAAGCGCTGCAGAAGAGCATTGGGCGCAACATCCTGATCACCGCGGCAGCGGCCCGCCATATCGACGTACCACTCGAGTCCCTCGGCGACTACCCGTTGCGCGGCGTTGCAGCGCCGATGGCGATTCTCAGCCCGTTCGATCGGGCCACCAGCGCGCCAATGGCCGCAGCCTCATAGGGCAGCAATCCAGCGTTTTCGCCTTGCCAAGACGCGCAGACGCCACTTAGTTTCAATCACAAACAAGAGCCGGCGGACGGGTTGCCCGATCACGCCGCCAATCCGAAGCGGAGGAAAGCCATGTCGATCCAGGTCGCGGATTCGTCAGTCGTCGCTCGGCCCGTGCCGCCGAAGCGGAGTGCGCTTGCTCACATTCCCGGCGACGAAGGCTGGCCGATCATCGGCCGTACGCTCGACGTGCTGGCCGACCCCAAGGGGCAGATCGAGATGATGGCCCGCACCTACGGGCTGGTCTATCGCAGCCGCGTGCTCGGCGAGACCTCGATTACCATGCTGGGCCCCGACGCCAATGAGCTGGTGCTGTTCGACAACACCAAGCTGTTCTCCTCGACCCACGGCTGGAATCCGATCCTCGGGCTGCTGTTTCCGCGCGGATTGATGATGCTCGATTTCGACGAGCATCGCCTGCACCGCAAGGCGCTGTCGGTCGCCTTCAAGGCCGGGCCGATGCAGTCCTATTTGGCCGAACTCAATGCCGGCATCGCCCGGCGGATCGCGCAGTGGCGGGCGCAGCCCGGCGAGATGCTGTGCTATCCGGCGATGAAGCAGCTGACGCTCGACCTCGCCGCGACCTCTTTCCTCGGCACCGCCATCGGCGCCGAGACCGAAGAAGTCAACCGTGCCTTCATCGACATGGTGGCGGCTTCGGTGGCGCCGATCCGCAAGCCCTGGCCCGGCACCGCGATGGCGCGGGGCGTCCGCGGCCGCAAACGCATCGTCGCATACTTCGCCGAGCAGATTCCGCTGCGTCGCGCCAAAGGCGGCGACGATCTGTTCTCGCATCTGTGCCGGGCGACGCACGACGACGGTGCGTTGCTGTCCAACCAGGACATCATCGACCATATGAGCTTCCTGATGATGGCGGCGCACGACACGCTGACCTCGTCGCTGACGTCGTTCGTCGCCGCGCTGGCCGCATCTCCCGAGTGGCAGCAGAAGCTGCGCGCGGAGATCGCCGGCCTCGGGCTGAAGCCAGGCGAGCCGATCAGCTTCGAACAGCTCGACGCGCTGCCGCTGACCGAAATGGCCTTCAAGGAAGCCATGCGGCTGCGGCCGCCAGTGCCGTCGCTACCGCGCCGGGCGACGCGCGACTTCACCTTCCGCGGCTACACCATTCCGGCCGGCACCATGGTGGCGGTGAACCCGCTGTTCACCCACCACATGCCGGACATCTGGCCCGATCCCGACAAATACGACCCGATGCGCTTCAGTGAAGAAGCCTCCCGCGGCCGCCACCGCTTCGCCTGGATCCCCTATGGTGGCGGCGCTCATATGTGCCTCGGGCTCAACTTCGCCTACATGCAGGCGAAGTGCTTCGCCGTGCATCTCTTGCAGAACGTCAGTGTCAGCCTGCCGCCGAACTACCAGTCGAGCTGGCAGATGTGGCCGATACCGAAGCCGAAGGACGGGCTGCGGGTGAACGTGGCGGCGTTGCAGTAGTTGATGTTGCATACGGCGTCATCCTGAGGTGCCGGTTTGAGCGCGGCACGCGCTCGAACCGGCCTCGAAGGATGGGCTCCACGCCTGTGGCTGTCATCCTTCGAGGCTTGCTGCGCTCGCACCTCAGGATGACGGCCGCGATAATAACCGCAAGCAAAGCGCTGTTGCGCTGCTTGAACTACCCCTCGCTGTGATCGAACGCCTTGCGCAACGCGACGTAGCCCTGCTGCTGCTGGGTCCAGTTGCGGCCGCCGGTGATGCCGCCGTCGATGACGAGGTCGTGGCCGTTGATGAAGCTCGACTCGTCACTGGCGAGGAAAACCGCCGCATTGGCGATGTCGTCCGGAATGCCCGCGCGCTGGATCGGCTGTGCGGTCTTGTAGATCTCGCGCATCGTCGCGGCGGTCTTCTCTGCCGCGTCGGTGGTGAGGCCGAGCGCCTTGCCGAAGATGCCGGTGGCGATCGCGCCGGGCGAGATCGAATTGACCCTCACGCCGGATTCGCCGAGTTCCATCGCGACGCATTTGGTGAAGTGGATCACCGCCGCCTTGGCGGCACCATAGACCAGCGACGAGGAGAACCCGGCAAGCCGGCCGGCGATGCTGCCGTTGTTGATGATTGAACCGGAGCCCTGCTTCTTCATATGCGGCGCGGCGTGCTTCATGCCGAGCATGACGCTGCGTACCAGCGTCGCCATAGCGGCATCGAAGCGGTCGACCTCGAGCCCTTCGATGCCGCCGGTCTGGGCGGGACCGCCGGCGTTGTTGAACAGGCAGTCGATGCGGCCGAACGAATCCACCGCCTGGGCGATCAGCGCCCGCATCTGCTCTTCGTCGGTGACGTCGGTCTGACGAAACAGGCAGGACGGCCCGAGTTGTTCGGCCAGCGCCTCGCCTTCGCGTACCCGCCGGCCGGCGATGACGACCTTGGCGCCCTCTGCGACGAACACCTCGGCGCTGCGCAGACCGATTCCGCTGGTGGCCCCGGTGATCACCGCGACCTTGCCTTCGAGCCGTCCCATGTCGTTCTCCCTTGCTTCGGCGTGCTGATACCGCCCGCACTCTTTGGAATTGATATTCTGTTAATGACAAATCCCACCACCGCAATTCAAGTTGAATTGGAGCGGCCTCTTCGGCGGGTTTCCCACTTCACTTAACCAAGTATAGAGGGCGCAGCGCCATCCTGCCGAGCATGTCGGGCGCCCTTCAACCATACCCGTCGACGATGACGGAGCAAACCGCAGATGCGGGCGCCGTGAGGCCTGCGGCTGCCGCTTTTGCCGAACGAATCCTGCAGGAGCTGCCAGCAGCCGTCACTGTTCAGGACGAAAGCGGCCGACTCATTCTGGCCAATGACGCAGCCGCGCGACAATTCCGCGGCACCACCAACCGCCCGGACCACGACGTCGCCGCCATGCTGGACGGCGGACGGACAGTGACGCGCGAGGAACGCATCGACGACGGTGCCGCGGCGCGGGCGCTGCTCACCGTCCACAAGCCGGTCGAGTTCGGCGGTCGCAAATTGCTGTTGTCGAGCTCGCTCGACATCAGCGAGCAGAAGGCGATCGAGGACGATCTGTTTCGCCGCGCCTATTTCGACGAGCTCACCGGCCTGCCGAACCGCAGCGTGATCGAGCGTCAGACCGGAGCGCTGCTGCACGATACAATGCCGCACCGCTTCGCGCTGGCATTTCTCGACATCGACAACTTCAAGCACATCAACGACTACTACGGCCACGCCGTCGGCGATGCGCTCTTGGTCGGCTTCGCCAAGCGGCTGGCGCTGGAGCTCCGCGCGACCGACCTCGTGTCGCGCATCAGTGGCGACGAATTCCTGCTGCTCTTGAACCCGGTGCAGAGCGCCGCTGAAGTCGGCGAATTCATCGAGTTCCTGCTCGAGCGGCTCAAGGCGCCGTTCTACATCGACGGCTCCGAAGTCTTCGCTTCGGCCTCGATCGGCGTCAGTCTTCATCCCGACCATGGCCGCAGCTACGATACGCTGCGACAGAACGCCGACATCGCGATGTATCGGGTGAAGAGCGCCACCAAGGGCGCGCACGCGATCTTCGACGCGACGATGGAGCGCGAAGCGAATGAGCGGATGGCGATCGAGCAGTCGCTGCGCCAGGCAATCCTCGACAAGCGGTTCTGCTGCGCGTTCCAGCCCAAGGTCGACATCCGGACCCGCGAGGTCAAAGGCATCGAAGCTTTGGTGCGGCTGCGCGATGACAACGGCGTCATTCAGGCGCCGGGCACCTTCGTCGATCTCGCGGTCCAGCTCGGATTGATCGACGAACTTACGCATCTGGTCCTGGACGAGATCGTGCGATCGATCGACTTGATCGACGTTACGTTCGGCGCGCACGCCAGCATCAGCATCAATGTCGCCGCCAAGCAGGCTGGCAACCACGAGTTCATGCGCGCGTTCTCGAAGGCGCTCGCGGCCACTGAATGCCCGACGCGGTTCATCGTCGAAGTCACCGAGGATGCGTTCGTCGCCAAGACTCACTTTCAGACCGAGATCCTGCCGATGCTGCGCGCGATCGGAGTTCGCATTTCGATCGATGACTTCGGCATCGGCTATTCGTCGCTGTCGGCGCTCGCCGATATCACCGCCGACGAGATCAAGATCGACCGGTCCTTCATTACGGACATCCACAAGCGGCCGCGCAGCCAAGGCATCCTCAAGGCGATCGAGTCGCTGAGCGAAGCGCTCGGCATGACCGTGATCGCTGAAGGCATCGAGACCTTCGAGGAGCTCGCCTATCTGCAGACGATGACCCGCATCCGCTACGCGCAAGGCTATTACTTCTCCAAGCCGATATTCCTCGAGGAGCTGAAATCCTCGACACCCGCCTTCATCGGCGGTCGCTCCACGGAGTCCGGTCGCCACCTCGAGCCAGCGCGGACGTCATCGATGCGTAGTACGATCAGCCGCCGCTGACGAGGCTCCGTATGATCCACAAGGGCGAGCGGCGCAATTAGCTCAAGATACTGATATCATGACCGAAATTCGGCCGCACGACGGTCGGATCGAGCACCATATTGCTTGATCTGGCGCAATGTAGCACTGCGATTCATCAGCGATGGTCCGGCACTTTCAGATTTCTGGAGGGCGACCATGCCTGCCCATTCCCGTCCCTACCCCATCGTCGACCGACTGATCGAGACGTTCGCCGACTGGCTCAAGCACCGCCGCGAAATCGTCGAGATGTGCCAGTTCGACGCCGCCGAGTTCGGCCGCATCGCACATGATCTCGGCGTCACGACGACCGATCTCGACGAACTTGTTCGCCAGGGCCCGCATCACGCCGACGAGCTGCGCGAACTGCTCAAGGTTCTCCGCATCGACGAAGCCGCCATCGCTCGCGCGCAGCCTCTGGTCATGCGCGACCTCGAGCGCGTCTGCGCGCTGTGCCGCCACAAGGCGGAGTGCGACCACGACATCGCCGACGGCTCGCTGGCCGATCACTACAAGGCGTACTGCGCCAACAAGGTGACGCTGGACGCTCTCGAGCCCGACTTCCACGTCGAGCCCGCGCCTGCGCGGCATTGATCGCAACGATGACACGGCGGCGACTTCGCACGGCGTTTTCGGTCGTCGCGGCGTCGCTGCTGATCCTGGCGCATCGCCCGGCCGCCGCTTCGACGCTGCCGGACGATGCCGGTGCTGGACGCAAGCTGGCAGCGGCGTGGTGCGCCGAATGCCATGCCGTCGCGCCGGGCCAGACCAGCGGCAAGGGCCCCGACTTCGTCCAGATCGCCAACCTGCCGTCGACGACGGCGTTGTCGCTGAACGTCTTCCTGCGCTCCAATCACACCGCCATGCCGAACCTGATCATCGCGCCGGGCGACGCGGCCGAGATCGTCCAATACATCCTCAGCCTCAAGCGCAACTGATCGATCGCATCCCATGCAAGCCGCGCGGGTGACCGACAGCTTTGCCGCCCGCATCCCGAAGGCCGCGCCATGGATTTCGATTTCAGCCCGAAGGTCGAGCGGCTGCGGGCGCAACTCTCGGACTTCATGCGCTTCCATGTCGAGCCGGCCAACACTGCCTGGCACCGTGAGGTCGCAGCGGGGCGCTATCCGCTCGAGCTGATCGAGCGGCTGAAGTCGCGGGCGTTCTCCGAGGACCTCTGGAACCTGTTTCTGCCTGGTCTCGGCGACGATGACCCCGGTCAGCGACTGTCCAATCTGGAATACGCGCCGCTGGCCGAGATCATGGGCCGGGTGCATTGGGCGTCGGAAGTCTTCAACTGCAACGCGCCCGACACCGGCAACATGGAGCTGCTGCACCTCGCCGCCACGCCGGCGCAGCGGGCGCAATGGCTGGAGCCGCTGCTCATCGGCGAAATCCGCTCCTGTTTCGCGATGAGCGAGCCGGACGCGGCCTCGTCGGACGCCCGCAATATCCGCACCACGCTCCGGCGCGACGGCGACGACTACGTGATCAACGGCCGCAAATGGTTCATCACCGGCCCGGCGCATCCCAACTGCAAACTAGCCATCGTCATGGGCGTGACCGGCCTCGATCGGCCGGCGCAGTCGCACGAGCGGCATTCGATGCTGCTGGTGCCGATGGATACGCCGGGATTGTCGATCGTCCGCAACATTCCGGTGATGCACTATCATTCGCCCGAGGGTCATTGCGAACTGCTGTTTCCCGACGTGCGCGTGCCGGTAAGCAATCTGCTCGGCCAGGAAGGCCAAGGGTTCAAGCTGGCGCAGGACCGGCTGGGGCCTGGCCGCGTGCATCACTGCATGCGCACGATCGGGCAATGCGAGGTCGCGCTCGAACTGATGACCGAGCGCGCGCTGGAGCGCGAGGCGTTCGGCCGGCATCTCGCCGACTTCGCCAACATCCAGGACTGGATCGCGGAATCGCGGCTGGAGATCGATCAGGCGCGGCTCTTGGTGATGCGGGCGGCGCACCGCATGGACCGCGAAGGCAATGCGGCGGCTCGGATCGATGTCTCTGCCATCAAGCTGGTGGCGGCGCGGCTGCAGACCCGGATCGTCGACCGCGCCATGCAGGTGTTCGGCGCCATGGGACTGACGCCGGATACGCCGCTGTCGTATCTATGGACCTGGGGACGGGCGATGCGGTTTCTCGACGGACCCGATGAAGTGCATCTGCGCGTGGTGGCGCGGGCGGAGCTCGCCAAAGCGAAGGCCGAAGCCGGCCGCAATGCCTATCAGTTCGTACCGCCGACGCAGTTGCTCGGCGAGTGAACTCAACTCCGCTTCGGCTGTTCGACGACCGTGACGATCCAGCGCGGGCGCTCGCCGGTCTTGTCTTCCTTCACGGCACGGACGATGCCGGTGACAGACGATCCGCCGACTTTGAGCGTCGCCGCTCGTCCACTGAATTGGGCAATCCGCGACCGGCGAGCTTCTTTCAGGTCGGTGGTTTCGAGCGTCTGCAGCTGCATGTCGGTGTTCTCCCGTCTGGGCGAATATTCGCCGACGGTGTTACCCACTGATTAAATCAGCGGCTGGTATGAATACCGAGCCCTGGGTGTCACCGACTACCATCGCGGCTGCGCGATCCGCGTCGGCGGAAGACTTTCGCCCAATGGCGACTGTCAGCATTCGCCTGACTGGCAGGCATTTTTCATTTGCCGTATCTCAACGAGGCTGGGGCCGGACTGTGCCAGTTTGCACCATACGACCCCATCGCGAGCGCGGAGCAACGCCGCGGTATTGTCGCTGCATTGCCGCGAACGCGTCCGGGGCACCAATTGATTCCACCGCGCCGCGCGCGTGGATAAACCTGAAGGCACCCGCTTGCCGGGTGAGATAGGCACATCATGCAGTATTGGCTCGCCGCATTCGCAATCGCTCTGGTGATCGTCATCGGCTACGCCGCCGGGCCGCCCGGCGCGGTCGTTGCGCTTTTGGTGTTCGTGGTCGCGCTGTATCTGCTGTGGGCGCGCGAACTCGGCTTCAAGGGCGCCTGGCAGCGGTTCGGGGTGCAGAACCTCAATCCACCGCTGTGGAAGCAGGAGAATATCGAGCGCTTCAAGGGTCTGTTCACCGAAGAGACCAAGCTGGTGAAGGCGTGCACCGTCTCGGTGGCGCTGGTCGCCGTCTCGCAGATGCTGCCACGCAATCTGGTGGTGCTGGTCTTCCTGGCCGTCGTGGTGTGGGGCGTGTTCGAAGTCTACCGCGCCAACAGTGCCAGCGCCGGCTCGCCCCGGAGCGGCACTCCGGTGCACTGAGCTTCAGCTCGCGATCTTCCTTGCAGGATCGGAGCTTCGTTTTTCTGCCGCGGCGTGTACCGCTTCGGCGTGGGTGGCAAAGGGCCGGCGGGCATCACCACCGGCTTTTTGTTTGGGCCTGAACTGGAGCGAACGACAGCGCCGGCCGAAGAAACCCGTCATTAACCGAAATCCGGCGCGCCCTTTGTGCCTCACAGGTTGCGGCCCCGGGTTTAGGCTTTGCTTACCCTGCTTGCTAACCGGGTCGCCACGGTCCGCTAGTAATATTGCGGGATGCAACCTAGCGCGCCAGCAGACACGGCCTTTGAATCCGCGCCCGAGCCGGACGCGCGATTCAATTTGTCGCAAGTACTGCGACACCGCCCCATCACCTGGTTGCTGGTCTCCGGCGTCCTGCTGATTGCTGCGATCGCGATCGTGGCGGCGATCATGATCGGCACCTTCCGCGAAAACGCGCTGCGCAACAGCGAACGCGAACTGTCCAATACGGCGCTGCTGCTGTCGCATCATTACGATCGTGAACTCCAGGATTTTCTCGCCGTCCAAAGCGACGTGGTGCGCATGGTCAGGCAGGAGAATTTCAGTTCGCCCGATACGTTCAGCGGCCAGATGTCGACGCTCGCCACGCACGAACTGCTGCGCGCCAAGGCAGTCGACGCGACCGACATCACGTCGATCAAGATCTTCAACGACAGCGGCGTCCTGATCAACGCCTCGGATACCTGGCCGGTGCCGGACCTCTCGATCGCCGGCCGGCACTATTTCACAGCCCACAAGACGAACGCCGCACCGCGCATCACCGTCGAGGTCGTGCCGGACGCATTGGCCGGGGGCTGGTCGATCGTCATGGCGCAGCGGCTCACCAACGCGGACGGCGTCTTCCTCGGCGTCGTTACCCGCGCCCTGACGCCATCATATTTCGACCGATTCCTCGCGTCGGTGTCGCTGGGGGGCGAGTCGGCAATCTCGCTGCATCATCGCGACGGCGTGCTGCTGACCCGGCATCCGCACATGGATGGCAAGATCGGCCGAAATTTCCGCAAAGGGCTGGCGCTGCAGAAGGGCGTCTTCGATACCAACACCACCGTCCGGCTGACCAGCCCGATGGACGGCCGCGATCGGCTGGTGTCGTCGCACGCGTTGTCCGCGCTGCCGTTGGTGGTGGTAACCGCCACGACGGTCGACCAGGCATTGGCCGAGTGGCGCAAGCAGACCAAGCTGCTGAGCGCCGCCGCCGGCATATCGGCCGTCATCGTAGCCGTCATTCTGCTGCTCATCACCCGGCAGCTCGGCAAGCACTATCAGGCGACGCAGCGCCAATTGCAGCTCGACGCCCAGCGACTGCACACCGCCATCAACAACATGTCGCAGGGCCTGCTGTTGTTCGATGCCGAGCGCCGGCTGGTGATCTGCAATCAGAGCTACATGCGGATGTATGGGCTGTCGAGCGACGTCGTGAAGCCCGGCTGCAATTTCCGCGACATCATCGTCTATCGACACCAGACCGGATCGTTCGTCGGCGACGTCGACCGCTACTGCTCCGAAGTGCTCGACGCAGTGACCATCCGGAACACATCGGTGGCGCATAGTTCGCACGACCGTTCGATTCAGATCACCAGCGTTCCGGTGCCGGGCGGCGGCTGGGTCGCCACCCACGAGGACATCACCGAGCGCATGCGCTACGACGAGAGGATCGCCTATCTGGCGCATTACGACAGCCTGACGGATCTGCCGAACCGTACCTTGTTCCGCGAGCGGCTGGAGAAGGAGCTGCAGAGTACGAAGGACGGCGCACAGTTCGCGCTGCTGTATATCGACATCGACGAGTTCAAGAGCATCAACGACACGCTCGGCCACCCGATCGGCGACGAGTTGCTGAAGCAGATTGCGCTGCGCCTGCGCGGCTGTGTCGGCGAGAACGGCTTCGTCGCCCGGCTCGGCGGCGACGAATTCGCGGTGATCAAACCCGGCGTCGAAGACGAAATCGTTGCGGAACGGCTGGTGAACAAGATCCACGCCGCCATTCGCGCGCCGCTGCAATGCCTCGATCATCATCTGTCGACCGACGCTTCGATCGGCATCGCGCTGGCACCGCGCGACGGCGACGAATTCGACCAGCTCGTCAAGAACGCCGACCTGGCGATGTACAGCGCCAAGGCCGATGGCCGTCGCACCTTCCGCTTCTTCGAGCCGGAAATGGGCGCCATCGCCACGGCGCGGCGCCAGCTCGAATTCGATCTGCGCGGCGCGATCGCCGATGGCGGCTTCGAAATCCATTATCAGCCGCTGGTAGACCTGCGCAGCGGCGAGATCGCCGGCTGCGAGGCTCTGCTGCGCTGGCGCCATCCGACCCGCGGCATGATCTCGCCGGCCGAGTTCATTCCGATCGCCGAAGACACCGGCCTGATCAATCAGATCGGCGGATGGACGCTGGCGGCCGCTTGCGCCGAGGCGGCGCGCTGGCCGTCGCACATCACGCTCGCGGTCAACATCTCGCCCGTCCAGTTCCGCGAGCCGTCGCTGGCGCTCACCGTGGCGACGGTGCTGGCCTCGACCGGACTACCCGCAAGCCGGCTGGAGCTCGAAGTCACCGAGGCGGTGCTGATCGACGACGACGATGCAGCACTCGGCACGCTCGAGCAACTGCGCACGCTCGGCGTGCGGATCTCGCTCGACGATTTCGGCACCGGCTATTCGTCGCTGAGCTATCTGCAGCGTTTCCCGTTCGACAAGATCAAGATCGATCGCAGTTTCGTCGACAACATCGACACCGCGGAAGGTTCGCAGGTGATCGTCCAGGCGGTCGTCAACATCGCCGCGTCGCGCCATATGACGACGACAGCCGAGGGCGTCGAGACCGCGGCACAGCGCGAGATCTTGAAGACGCTGGGTTGCACCCAGATGCAGGGCTTCCTGTTCAGCCCGGCCGTGCCGGCCGCGGCGTTCCGCGATTTGCTCGGTCCGCAGGCCGAGACGCAGGCCGCTTAAACCATCGCCGCAGGCAGCGACGACCAGCCGATCAGTCGCCGCCTGTTCCCGGCGGCGATGACAATCGCGTATTTGCCGGCCCCTGGGCGTTGAATTCGGCGCCCCACAATCGTATTCGTCAGCGATGCAAACCTCCCTCGCCGCAACACCGCTGATGGAATGGCCGCGCCCTGTCGCGACTAAACGGCCGGCCGCGCCGCTCCTGCCGATGAGCCGCGCCGAGATGGACAAACTCGGCTGGGACGCCTGCGATATCGTGCTGGTGACCGGCGACGCCTATGTGGACCATCCGAGCTTCGGCATGGCGATCATCGGCCGGCTACTCGAGTCGCAGGGTTTCCGCGTCGGCATCATCTCGCAGCCGGATTGGCAGAGCGCCGAGCCGTTCCGCGCGCTCGGCAAGCCGCGCGTGTTCTTCGGCGTCACTGGCGGCAACATGGACTCGATGGTCAACCGCTACACGGCGGACCGCAGACTGCGCCACGACGATGCCTACACGCCGAACGGCGAAGGCGGCAAGCGGCCGGACCGCTGCACGCTGGTCTACGCGCAACGCTGCCGCGAGGCCTTCAAGGACGTGCCGGTCATCCTCGGCGGCATCGAGGCGTCGCTGCGCCGGATCGCGCATTACGATTACTGGTCCGACAAGGTGCGCCGCTCGGTGCTGGCCGACGCCAAGGCCGATCTGTTACTTTACGGCAATGCCGAGCGCGCCGTGGTCGAAGTGGCGCACCGGATTGCGGCCGGCGAAGCGCCGCGCGAGCTCGACGATATCCGCGGCGTCGCGCTGTTCCGCCGCGTGCCCGAGAACTACACGGAACTCCCCGCCGACGATCTCGACGCCGCCGACGAAGGCGCCAGGCAGGTGCGCGGCGACGTGGTGATCCGGCTGCCGAGCTGCGAGCAGGTCGAGCAGGACAAGGAAGCCTATGCGCGCGCCTCGCGCGTGCTGCACAGGGAGAGCAATCCCGGCAACGCGCGCCCCCTGGTGCAGCGCCACGGCGACCGCGATCTGTGGCTCAATCCGCCGCCGATCCCGCTCACCACCGCCGAGATGGATTCGGTCTACGACCTGCCCTACGCCCGCGCGCCGCACCCGTCTTATGGCAACGCCAAGATCCCGGCGTGGGATATGATCAAGACCTCGGTGACGATCATGCGCGGCTGCTTCGGCGGCTGCACCTTCTGCTCGATCACCGAGCACGAGGGCCGCATCATCCAGAGCCGCTCCGAAGGCTC
>NZ_BADD01000234.1 GCF_000333455.1 Rhodopseudomonas sp. B29 | reverse complement strand
CCCGCGCCGAGCTGTGCCCGGACATCTTCGCCGACACGGCAGCCTGACCATGACCGACGCAGCAACCAAGATCGCCACCGTTGAGCTTCTCGCGATGCTCCGGCGCAATGACGCAGCTCGTCCGCAGCTCGACTACGCGGCGGAGATCAGTCGTATCGCCGCGCAACGGCGGTCGCGGTGTCAGCGTAGTAGAGCAGAAATTCTGCGTCAGGTTGTTGGCTGCGGTTGTTTGCGATGCCGTTCAATCGCTGCGCAAGCGCGTCAATCGCGGCCGATGCGATGTGCTTGTCCCAAGCCTTCGCGCTGATGCCGATCGTTGCGATCGTGGTCATCAGCTCTTTGATGACCTCGTTCTGAGCCGAGACCAAGAGTTCAGGGTGATCGGTCCCGACACCGCAAAGGTCCGCGACATCGCCTATCAGGTTCGCGACGTGGTCGAGCAGAACGAGAACGTCGTCGACCCGCATCTCGACTGGAACGAACAGTCGCCGTATCTCAAACTCGTCGTCGATCAGGAGCGCGCCCGCGCGCTCGGCCTGACGCCGCAGGACGTCTCGAACGCGCTGGCGCTGCTGATCTCCGGCGCGCAAGTCACGACCGTGCGCGACGGCATCGAGAAGATCGGCGTGGTGGCCCGCGCGGTGCCGGCCGAGCGGCTCGACCTCGCCAAGATCGGCGAACTCACCATCACGGCGCGGGGCGGCATGGCGGTGCCGCTGTCGCAGGTCGCCAAGGTCGAGTACGCGCACGAGGAGCCGATCCTGTGGCGGCGCAATCGCGACATGGCGATCACCGTCCGCGCCGACGTCCGGGATGGCGTTCAGGCGCCCGACGTCACCAACCAGATCTGGCCGAAGCTGCAGAAGATCCGCGACAGTCTGCAGCCTGCCTATCGGATCGAGACCGGCGGCGCGATCGAAGAATCTGCCAAGGGCAATGCCTCGATCTTCATCCTGTTTCCCGTCATGGTCGTCGTGATGCTGCTTTTGCTGATGATCCAGCTGCAGAGCTTCTCGCGGTTGCTGTTGGTGTTTCTCACCGCGCCGCTCGGTATCGTCGGCGCTTCGCTCGGACTCAACGTCGCCGGTGCGCCGTTCGGCTTTGTGGCGCTGCTCGGGCTGATCGCGCTGGCCGGCATGATCATGCGCAACGCCGTAATCCTGGTCGATCAGATCGAGACCGACGTGCGTCAGGGCCTGACCCGGCGCGAGGCCATCATCGAGGCGACGGTGCGCCGCGCTCGGCCGGTGGTGCTCACCGCGCTGGCCGCCATCCTGGCGATGATCCCGCTGTCGCGCTCGGCGTTCTGGGGGCCGATGGCCATCACCATCATGGGCGGATTGTTCGTCGCCACCTTCCTGACGCTGTTCTATCTGCCGGGTCTGTACGCGCTTTGGTTCCGGCGCAGCCTCGATCGGCACGAAGCCGCTCCAGGAGCGGATCATCTTGCGATGCAGCATGCCGAGCCGTCGCAGATCGCCCTTGCCGGCGCCGCGGAATGAATCAATATCTCCGCCGATGAGTCTGGTCGCCGAAAACACCGAAGCCGACATGCGTCACCGTATCCTGGTGGCGGCGGAGCGTCTGTTCCGCGAAATCGGCTATCAAAAGACCACCGTGGCCGATATCGCCAAGGTGCTGCAGATGAGTCCCGCCAACGTCTATCGCTTCTTCGAATCGAAGAAGGCGATCCACCAGGGCGTGGCGCGGCATCTGATGAGCGAGGTCGAGCAGGCAGCGCAAAGCATCGCGGCGGCTCCAGGGCCGGCCGAGACGCGGCTGCGCCAGCTCCTCGCCACCGTCCACCGGATGAATTGCGAGCGCTATATCGGCGACTCCAAGCTGCACGAGATGGTCGCGATCGCCATGGAGGAGAATTGGGACGTCTGCGTCGCGCACATGCGATACATCGTCGAGCGGATCGCGGAGATAGTTGCGGAGGGTGCGCGCAGCGGTGAATTCAAGGTCGCCGACGTCGAACTGGCGGCGGGCTGCACCTGCACCTCGATGATGCGCTTCTTTCATCCGCAGATGATTGCGCAGGCGTTTCACAAGGATGGGCCGACACTGGAGCAGATGACCGACTTCGTGCTCGGCGCGCTCGGCGCGGCGAAGCGCGCGTGACAAGACCAACAAGGATGATCGCGTGACTGATCTGCACTTCTACGAGCCCCAGAGCGGCCACGGCCTCAAGCACGATCCGTTCAACGCCATCGTTGGCACCGCGGCCCGATGGCTGGGATCTCGTCGCGCTCGGCGAGCGGCCACGTGAAACCTGGCGCCCTACAGCTTCTTCAACGCGTTCAACTACACGCCGCCTCTGATCGGATTTTCCTCGACGTCGTGGAAGGACACCGTCGCCAACATCCACGAGACCGGCGAGTTCGTCTGGAATCTGGTGACGATGGAGCTGGCGCAGGCGATGAACGCGACCGCCGCGACGGTGTCGCGCGAGGTCGACGAATTCGAGCTCGGCAAGCTCACCAAAGTCGCCAGCACCAAGGTCGCGCCGCCGCGGGTCGGCGAGAGTCCGGTGGCGTTCGAGTGCAAGCTCAGCGAGATCATCCGCCTCAAAGGTGCGGACGGCGTCGAGGCCGAGGCTTGGCTGACCATCGGCGAAGTCGTGGCGGTGCATATCGACAAGCGCCTGATCAAGGACGGCGTCTATCAGACCGCGATGGCACAGCCGATCCTGCGCGCCGGCCGCCGCGGCGACTACTTCGTGATTCGCGAAGAGGCGATGTTCGACATGCCGCGCCCGGCCTGACGCTGCTGCATTGCAGCGCTGCGTCGACCGGCATTGCCGTTGACGCGCCTGCCGAACACCCGCACGATGCCGGCCTTTGTCGCAGGGACTGCGCGTGGCCGGACTGACGCATCGCCAATCTGAAATTCTCAACCTCGCCCGCGCCTCGGGTCGGGTGATGGTCGACGAGCTCGCCCGCCGCTTCGAGGTGTCGGCGCAGACCATCCGCAAGGATCTCAACGACCTGTGCGACGAGCGCTCGCTGACCCGTATCCACGGCGGCGCCATCGTCGCCTCGGGAGTCGAAAACCTCGCCTACGAGGCTCGCCGCTTCGTCGCCGCCGACGAGAAGAAGGCGATCGGCGCCGCTGCCGCGGCCGAAATCCCCAACGGCTCGTCGCTGTTCATCAATATCGGCACCACGACCGAAGAAGTCGCCAGCGCGCTGACGTCGCATCAGGATCTGTTGGTCATCACCAACAATCTCAACGTCGCACTCATGCTTTACAAATACCCCCGCATCGAAGTGATCGTCGCCGGCGGCACCGTGCGACGCGCCGACGGCGCGGTGATCGGCTCCACGGCGATCAGTCTGATCGGGCAGTTCAAGGTCGATTACGCCATCATCGGCGCGTCGGCGATCGATGCCGAAGGTGCGCTGCTCGATTTCGACTACAGCGAAGTGCAGGCCGCGCAGGCGATCATCGCCAACGCCCGCAGCGTCATGCTGGTTGCCGACGCCACCAAGCTGCGCCGCAACGCGCCGGTGCGCATCTCGCATCTCAGCCAGATCCACACCTTCGTCACCGACGAGACGCTGCCGGAGTCGCTGCAGACCATCTGCACCGCACACGGCGTCAAAGTCATCGAAGCCGCGCCGAAGCTCGGCGCCGAACTCGATGAGAGCGCGGCGTAGGCTCACGTCAGGGTGGCTGCGGGCGCCTTGCGCGACGGTGCAATCGCTTATGAGTGTCAGCTTGGTGACTGAGACGATTACCAGTCCGGCAAATGCCGCTTGCCTGACCGCGTCGGCAGTTCGACTGCTATCCAAGCGGCGTGGATGGCTGCTACTATTAGTTCATTGCGAATGGACCGATACGTGTTTTGAAGTCGACTGCAGCATGAACAGGCGTCGATCGGCCGGCCCTGATTGCGAACTGCATGCATTGATGAAGCGGTGGGCCGTCACCCGATGTTTTTGTCCGGAACAGTGTTCACGTCTTCCCGCAAGCTGCGAAATTCCCGCGGATGGCGCTGGCTCGCCGGTATCCACGTCGCCATACGCGGCACCGCCGTCGGTGTGTTGCTGATCGCCGTCGGTATCCTCAGCGCTTCGGCGACGCCGTCCCGGTCACCGTCCCCGGTCGCCGATGCGTACGAGAACGCAATGCGTTTCGATCAGACCGGCGATGCCGTCCTCGCCGTCGTCGGCCCCGGGATTCTGGTCGTCATGGCCGGCCTGATCGCAGCACTCGTGCTGTTTGCCCGCCACCGCCACGACAGCCGCACCGGCGCGCGGCCGGCCCGGAAGCATAGCCGGAGCTGACGTTACAAGCGCCGCTCGGCAACGACTCGTCATTACCCTCGGCGGTCGCGGTCATTCCGCGCCTCTGCGGTATTGGCTGCGTCGAGACGTGCCCTTGCCCCTGCAGCAAGCGACGACACGATTTCCTGTAACCGCACTGTCATGGGCGCTTGCTTTCGTTTTTCTTTGTGATTAATTCGCTTCCGGATACGAAAGCGACAGAAGCGAAAGGTGCACTGCACAAAATTGGTTGCGGTGCCGGGATAGGGAGCGTCCGTGGGTCAGGTGTTCGACCTCGCGATCATTGGTGGCGGGATCAACGGCTGCGGCATCGCGCGCGATGCGGCCGGCCGCGGCAATTCCGTGGTGTTGTGCGAGATGAACGACCTCGCCAGCGCCACCTCGTCCTGGTCGACCAAGCTGATCCACGGTGGCCTGCGCTATCTCGAGTATTTCGAGTTTCGTTTGGTGCGCGAGGCGCTGATCGAGCGCGAGCGGCTCTGGCAGATCGCGCCGCATATCATCGGCCCGCTGCGCTTCGTGCTGCCGCATCATTCCGGCCTGCGTCCGGCGTGGCGGTTGCGAGTCGGGCTCTTCCTGTACGATTACATCGGTGGCCGGAAGCTGCTGCCGCCGACGCGCTCGGTCGATCTCGCACAAGACGAAGTCGGCAAGCCGCTGATCCCGGGCCGCTTCAGCAAGGGATTCGAGTATTCGGATTGCTTCGTCGATGACGCGCGGCTGGTCGTGCTGACCGCGCGCGACGCAGCCGATCGTGGCGCCGACATCCGCACCCGCACACGCGTCGTGCAGGTCCACCGGCAGGACGGAATCTGGCAGCTCACTACTCAGGACACGCTGACGGGCGCGCGTAGCACCATCGAGGCGCGGGCGCTGGTCAATGCCGCCGGCCCGTGGGTGGAGGCCGTGCTCGGCTCGGGCGCGGGCGTCAATTCGCGCTATCACGTCCGGCTGGTGCAAGGCTCGCATATCGTCGTACCCAAACTCTACGACCACGACCGTGCCTACATCTTCCAGAACGCGGATGGCCGTATCGTCTTCGCCATCCCGTATCAGCGCGATTTCACGCTGATCGGCACCACCGATCGCGACTACGAGGGCGATCCGTCCGCGGTGAAGGCGACGCCCGAGGAGATCGCCTATCTGTGCGACGCCGTCAGTGCGTATTTCGCCAAACCGGTGAAGCCGTCGGACGTGGTGTGGACGTTCTCCGGCGTGCGGCCGCTGTATGACGACGGCGCCAGCGAAGCCAAGGCGGCGACGCGGGACTACGTGTTCGAGCTCGATACGCCTGGCGGCGCGCCGCTGCTGTCGATCTATGGCGGCAAGATCACGACCTATCGGCGGCTGTCCGAGGAGGCGCTGGAGAAGCTCGGGTCCTACCTCAAGGGAAACCGCGCCAAGGAAGGCTGGACCGCGCATTCGTCACTGCCCGGCGGTGACTTCGCGATCGACGGTGCGCCCGCGCTCGCCGCGGAGCTGCAGCGCAACTATCCGTTCCTTTCCGCAGCGCACGCGCTGCGCCTGGTCCATGCTTACGGCACGCGCGCTCGCAATGTACTCGGCTCGGCCCGCAGCGCGGCCGATCTCGGCCGCGACTTCGGCGCCACATTGACGGAAGCCGAGGTCCGCTATCTGATGGCGCAGGAATGGGCGGTGAGCGCTGAGGACATCGTGTGGCGGCGATCCAAGCTCGGACTGCGGATGACCGCGGCCGAGATCGCTGCGCTGGGCGAGTGGCTTACGGCGCACCACGCATCGCAACAATCGCGGCAGCAGGTCGGAGGCCGGGCATGAGCGTGAGCCTCGAACACGTGACGCGCGATATCGACGGCATGCCGGCGATTCGCGATGTGTCGTTGACGCTGGAGCGCGGCACTTTGAGCGTGCTGCTCGGGCCGACGCTGTCGGGCAAGACCTCGATCATGCGGCTGCTCGCCGGCCTCGACAAGCCGACTACCGGCCGCGTGCTGGTCGACGGCAAGGATGTCACCGGCCTCGACGTGCGCAAGCGCTCGGTCGCGATGGTGTATCAGCAGTTCATCAACTATCCGTCGCTCACCGTTTTCGAAAACATCGCCTCGCCGCTGCGCGTGCAGGGCAAGCCGCGCGCCGAGATCGACAGGCGCGTAGCCGAGGCCGCCAGGCTGCTCAAGCTCGAGCCGTATCTGCAGCGCACGCCGCTGCAGCTCTCCGGCGGCCAGCAGCAGCGCACCGCGATCGCGCGGGCGCTGGTCAAGGGCGCCGATCTCGTTCTGCTCGACGAACCGCTCGCCAATCTCGACTACAAGCTGCGCGAGGAACTGCGCACCGAGCTGCCGAAGATCTTCGAAGCCTCGGGGGCGATCTTCGTTTACGCGACGACCGAGCCCTCCGAAGCGCTGCTGCTCGGCGGCCGCACCATCTGCATGTGGGAAGGCCAGGCCCTGCAGGTCGGTCCGACCCCTATGGTGTATCGCCAGCCCGACACTATGCGGGTCGCGCAGGTGTTCTCCGATCCGCCGCTCAATCTGATCAACGTCGAGAAGAAAGCCGGGAAGGTCGCGTATTCGGGCGGCGTCGATGCGCCGGCGTCCGGAGTATTCGCCAATCTGAGCGACGGCGCCTACCGCGTCGGCTTCCGCGCCCATCAGATCGAGGTCGCCAAGCCTGCCGCCGATCGTCACGGTTTCCGCGCCACCGTCGCGGTGACCGAGATCACCGGTTCGGAAAGCTTCGTGCATCTGCGCCGCGGCGATGACTACTGGGTCGCCGTGCTGCACGGCGTGCATGAATTCGAGCCAGGCCAGACGCTCGAGGCCGTGCTCGACCCGGCCAATCTTTTCGTCTTCGACGCCGCCGACCGTCTGGTCGCGGCGCCGCGGGCGGCGTGAGGAGATCCCGATGGCTCGTATCGACCTCGTCGATCTCGCACACTCGTACCTCGTCGGCGACGATCTGCCGGATCAGGCCTATGCGCTGAAGCCGGTGTCGATGACCTGGCGGCAGGGCGGCGCCTATGCGCTGCTCGGCCCGTCGGGCTGCGGCAAGACCACGCTGCTCAACATCATCTCGGGCATCGTCACGCCGTCGCGCGGCAAGATCCTGTTCGACGGCAACGACGTCACCCAGCTCTCGACGCGCGAGCGCAACATCGCTCAGGTGTTTCAGTTTCCGGTGATCTACGACACCATGACGGTGCGCGAGAACCTGGCGTTTCCGCTGAAGAACCGCGGCCTGCCCAAGGCCGACATCGATAAGCGCGTCGCCGAGATCGCCGAGCTGCTCGACCTGACGCCGAACATGAACCGCAAGGCGACGCGGCTCACCGCCGACGCCAAGCAGAAGATCTCACTCGGCCGCGGCCTGGTGCGCAACGACGTCGCGGCGATCCTGTTCGACGAGCCGCTGACGGTGATCGATCCGCATCTGAAGTGGGAACTGCGCTCCAAGCTCAAGGCGCTGCACCGCGCGCTCGATCTGACGATGATTTACGTTACCCACGATCAGACCGAAGCGCTGACCTTCGCCGACACCGTGGTGGTGATGCACGACGGCCGCGTCGTCCAGAGCGGCACGCCCGAGGAATTGTTCGAGAAGCCGGCCCACACCTTTGTCGGCTACTTCATCGGCTCGCCGGGCATGAACATCGTGCCGGCGCAGGTGCGGGGGCGCGAGGCGATCGTCGGTGGTCACGCGCTGGCGCTTGCCCGCAGCTACGATCCGCTGCCGTCGTCAGCCAAGGTCGAGATCGGTGTACGGCCGGAGTTCGTGCATCTCGCCGCCAAGGCGCCCGGACTGATGAGCGGCAAGATCGAGCGCATCGACGATCTCGGCCGCATCCGCTTCGCCCGCGTCCGCGTCGGCGACAGCCTGTTCGCCGCGCGTGTGCCGCCCGGCTTCGAAGTGCAGGGCGACGAAGCGGCGCTGCAGTTCGAGTCGTCGCGCATCCACGTCTACGCCGACAGCCGTATAGTCGAAGGCCGCTCACTGGAGCAAGTCGCCTGATGGAAAAGACCGTCAACCAGAAAGCCTGGTTCCTGGTGCTGCCGGTGTTCGCCATCGTGGCGTTCTCGGCGATCATGCCGCTGATGACGGTGGTGAACTATTCGGTTCAGGATACTTTCGGCAACAATCAGTTCTTCTGGAACGGCGTCGGCTGGTTCAAGGAACTGCTCGATCCGTCGACCGACCTTGGCGGGCGCTTCTTCGCCTCGCTGTGGCGTAACCTGGCGTTCTCGGCGATCATCCTGGCCATCGAAGTGCCGCTCGGCATCGTGGTGGCGCTGGCGATGCCGCGTCAGGGCTGGAGCGTCGCGGCCTGCCTGGTGCTGATGGCGCTGCCGCTGTTGATCCCGTGGAACGTGGTCGGCACCATCTGGCAGATCTTCGGCCGCACCGATATCGGCCTCCTCGGCTACACGCTGAACAGCCTCGGCATCAATTACAACTACGTCGCCAATGATTTCGACGCCTGGGCGACGGTGGTGGTGATGGACGTCTGGCACTGGACGTCGCTTGTTGCGCTGCTCTGCTACGCCGGCCTGAAGTCGATCCCCGACGCCTATTATCAGGCAGCGCAGATCGACGGCGCCTCGCGCTGGGCGGTGTTCAAGGCGATCCAGCTGCCCAAGATGCACCGCGTCCTGTTGATCGCCGTGCTGCTGCGCTTCATGGACTCGTTCATGATCTACAATCCCTCCGCCGGCTCGCTTGCGCCTCTCCCGCGGCTGCTGCACAACGAGCCGCATCTGCGGCCCGCCGCGTCACCCCATCAAGCGTCTGCCATGTCCTCCCCCAAGCTCCACGATTTCCGCCGCATCGTCGTCAAGGTCGGCTCCTCGCTGCTGATCGATTCGGACGCCGGCGAGGTCCGGGCGGGCTGGCTCGCCGCGCTCGCCGCCGATATCGCCGAACTGCATCGCGGCGGCCGCGACGTGATGATCGTCTCCTCCGGCTCGATCGCCCTCGGCCGCAGCCGGCTCAAGCTGCCGCGCGGTGCGCTGAAGCTGGAAGAGAGCCAGGCCGCTGCCGCGGTCGGCCAAATCGCGCTGGCGAGGACCTGGTCGGAAGTGCTGGGCGAACACGGCATCGGCGCCGGCCAGATCCTGGTGACGTTTCAGGATACCGAGGAGCGCCGCCGCTATCTCAACGCCCGCTCGACCATCGCCAAGCTGCTCGAATGGCGCGCCGTGCCGGTGATCAACGAAAACGACACCGTCGCCACCACTGAAATCCGCTACGGCGACAACGACCGCCTCGCCGCCCGTGTGGCCACCATGGCGAGCGCCGATCTGTTGATTCTGTTATCCGACATCGACGGCCTCTACACCGCGCCGCCCGGCAGCAATCCGGACGCGACGCTGATCCCGGTGGTGGAATCGATCACCGCCGAGATCGAGGGCATGGCGGGCGCCGCCGGCTCGGAGCTGTCCCGCGGCGGCATGCGCACCAAGATCGAGGCCGGCAAGATCGCCACCTCGGCCGGCACCCACATGCTGATCGCGTCCGGCAAGATCGACCATCCGCTGAAGGCGATCGCCGAGGGCGGGCCATGCACCTGGTTCCTGACGCCGGCCAATCCGGTCACCGCGCGAAAACGCTGGATCGCCGGATCGCTCGAGCCAAAAGGCACGCTGACCATCGACGCCGGCGCAGTCGCAGCACTACGCGCCGGCGCGAGCCTGCTGCCGGCCGGCGTCATCCGCATCGACGGCCAGTTCGCCCGCGGTGACGCGGTGATCGTGCGCGGCCCCGATACGCACGAGATCGGCCGCGGTCTGGTGGCTTACGACGCCGACGATGCCGACAAGATCAAAGGCCGCTCGTCGTCCGACGTGATGATGATCCTCGGCATCACCGGCCGCGCCGAGATGATCCACCGCGATGATCTGGTCGTGGGCGCGGCGCCGGGTTAGCGCTACGAGAAATCCTCTGGCTCGATATTTTGGCGTCCATGCATGATTCTTAAGACGTCGATCGAGTGACCCACACCGGGCGTGTAGAAGATCGAATAGCCTCTGACGGCAAAGCTTCTCAGATCAGTTCCAAGCTTGGGCCGGGCCCGGCCGGCCCTTGGTGTTTCGGCCAGCCAATCGAGTGTATCGGTAATACGGCTTAGCACCGCATTCGCGGCTGTTGCGTCGTCGACTGCGATGTACTCCCAGATCGCATCAAGGTCGGCATCCGCCTCTTCGCGTAGCCTAAACTTTCGACTCATCTTTGCCAGCCGCAAGCTTTTTGGCGGCGGCTAGCCTTGCTCGCCCGCGCGCTTTGACTTCCTCGGCCAAAGTCTTGCCGTCGACCTCCCGGCCCGGCCCGCTGTCCAGTCCCTTCTGTATCTCGGCCCGCAACGCTTCAAGCTTGGCTTCCCGCGCTTCCATCAGGCGCAGGCTGTCGCGCACGACGTCGCCGGCGCTCTCGTAGCGGCCGCTTTCGACCAGGCTTTCGACGAAAGCCGCGGAGTGCTCGTCCAGAGTATAATTTCCGGCCATGGAAGCCTCCTTGAGGACCGCAAAAGGATAGTGGTCACCCGGTTTGCCCGCAACCAGCTTGGCGTACCGTCATTTTGGGCCTATTTACATGACGGAACAGAGATTTTCAGGCTCCCCATGAACGCCCCGCTCAAGGCCATCGACGGCTCCGCCGAACTCGCCATGCTGATGTCCGCCCTCGCGTCGGACGCCCGTGCCGCCGCGCGGGTGCTGGCGCTGGCGCCGCCGGAGCAGAAGAACCGGGCGCTTCAGATCATGGAGCAGGCGATCCGCGCCAATGCCGACAAGATCCTGGCCGCCAACGCCGAAGACGTCGCCGACGCCAAGGCGGCCGGCACCACCTCGGCGTTTCTCGATCGCCTGACGCTGACGCCGGCGCGCATTGCCGCGATGGCCGACGGCATCGCGGTGGTGCGCGACATCGCCGATCCGGTCGGCGTCGTCACCGAGAGCTGGCAGCGGCCGAACGGCATGACGATCGAGCGCGTCCGCGTGCCGCTCGGCGTCGTCGCGGTGATCTACGAGAGCCGCCCCAACGTCACCGCCGATGCCGGCGTGCTGTGCCTCAAGGCCGGCAACGCGGTGATCCTGCGCGGAGGTTCGGAGAGCTTCCGCTCCTGCCGCGCGATTCACGACTGCCTGGTGCAGGGCCTGCGCGAAGCCGGCCTGCCGGAGGCGGCGATTAGTTTGGTGCCGACCCGCGATCGCGCGGCTGTCGGCCTGTTACTTGGCGGGCTCAATGGCGCCGTCGATGTCATCGTGCCGCGCGGCGGCAAGAGCCTGGTGGCGCGCGTCGAGAGCGAAGCACGGGTACCGGTGTTCGCGCATCTCGACGGCATCAACCACGTCTATGTCGATGGCTCGGCCGATCTCGACATGGCCAAGTCGATCGTGCTCAACGCCAAGATGCGGCGCACCGGCGTGTGCGGCGCCGCCGAGACGCTGCTGATCGACCGCGCCGGCGCCGACAAACATCTGGCGCCGCTGATCGCGATGCTGATCGAGTCCGGCTGTGAGGTGCGCGGCGACGAATCCGTGCAGCGCGCCGACAAGCGTGTGAAGCCGGCCACCAGCGAGGACTGGGACACCGAGTATCTCGACGCGGTGATCGCCGCCAAAGTCGTCGACGGCGTCGATGCGGCGATTGCGCATATTCACGATCACGGCTCGCACCACACCGATGCGATCGTGGCCGAGGACACGCAGGCCGCCGCGAAGTTTCTCGGCGAGGTCGACTCGGCGATCGTGCTGCACAATGCTTCGACGCAGTTCGCCGACGGCGGAGAGTTCGGCTTCGGCGGCGAGATCGGCATCGCGACCGGGAAATTCCACGCCCGTGGTCCGGTCGGCGCCGAACAGCTCACCAGCTTCAAATATCGCATTCACGGCACCGGGCAGACCCGGCCGTGAGCACGACGTCTCGGCGACCGGAGCTTCGCATTGAAGCCCGATAGGGCGCGGCGTGCCGTGCCGGCATTCACACCGGGCATGCGGATCGGCCTGCTCGGCGGCTCGTTCAACCCGCCGCATCAGGCGCACCGTGCCATCAGCCTGTTTGCGCTGAAGCGGCTCAAGCTCGACCGGGTGTGGTGGCTGGTATCACCTGGTAATCCGCTCAAGGATGTGTCCGCACTGTCCGAACTCGATGCCCGCGCCGCGGCCGCTCAGGCGGTGGCCAATGATCCGCGCATCGTGGTCAGCTGTCTCGAAGGCGTCATCGGCACCCGCTATACTTACGACACCATCCGTTATTTGCGTCGGCATTGCCCGAGCGCACGTTTCGTCTGGATCATGGGCGCCGACAATTTGGCACAGTTCCATCGCTGGCAGAGCTGGCAGCGGATCGCCGCCGAGCTCCCGATCGCGGTGATCGACCGCCCTCCCACGACGTTTCGTGCCCTCGCCTCTCCGGCTGCCCGCAGCCTCGCGCGCGCCCGCCTGCCGGCCATTGCTGCGCCGATTCTCGCGGACAGCCCGCCGCCAGCCTGGATGTTCCTCACCGGGATGAAGTCGCCGGTGTCCTCGACAGCGCTGCGCAATCCCGATGGAAGCTGGAAATGATCCAGGGCACTATCCAGGCAGATGGCTGGATTGTGAAGGCGAGCGACCCCACATGACCTTGGTGAGTGCGCTCGCAGTGGTTTGGAATTTCTGCGACTTGATTGCAGTTGAACCGAACGAGCGTGTTGCTCGGCGAGCGAATTCCACTTTGCCGGAAAATGCACTACAATGGCGGTCGGACGCTGAGGATTCGGCGCCCGCGATACAGTGAAAGGAAAGGTCCCTGGCCACATCTGTATTGTCCAAGTCGGCTTCGCCCAAGCAGGTCGCGGCGAAGTCCGGTGCAAACGCAGTTGCTTCGAGGTCCGTGAAAAAGACCCTCCAGGCACCGGCCCCTGACGCGCTCGTCGAGACTGCTCCGCACAAAGCTCCGGATGCCGACGAGACGTTGAAGCTGATCCTCTCCCGCCTCGATGACATGAAGGCGGAGGAGACGATAGCGATTGATCTCCGCGGCAAATCGGCGATGTTCGACTACGTGGTCGTCACCAGCGGGCGGGCCAACCGCCACGTCGGCGCGATCGCCGAGAACGTCTCCAAATCGCTCAAGCAGGCAGGCATCGGCAAGATCCATGTCGAAGGCCTGACGAATTGCGATTGGGTGCTGATGGATTGCGGTGACGTCGTGCTTCACGTGTTCAGGCCTGAAGTGCGCGAGTTCTACAACCTCGAACGGTTGTGGACGCAGGGTCCGTCGCCGGCCAAGACGCTGTAGCGTCGAGGCACAGTCTTAACGGCTCGGCCGCGATTTCGCGGCGCGGCTGAGTTCGCTCTTATCGCTTTGCACCGATGATGTGCCGGTTAATGGTCCGGACCGCAGCAATCTTCCGTTTGCTGACGCGCCATTGATCTGCGATCTCTTCGTGCGATGCGTCTCACCATCATCGTCGTCGGAAAACTGAAGCAGGGACCGGAGCGCGAGCTCGCCGACCGCTATCGCGGACGGTTCGAGGAGCTGTCCCGCCGGCTCGGCTTTCGCAGCCTCGACATCG
>NZ_BADD01000235.1 GCF_000333455.1 Rhodopseudomonas sp. B29 | reverse complement strand
TTGCACACGGGCGTAGCCGGCGACGTGATTGAGCGCTTCGCCTTCGCTGACATATTTGGCGCGGCTGCCGATGATGATCGCGAGCTTCGACTTCCCAGTCGAGCTTGGTCGAGCCGCGCGGCTTTTGGACATCGTCATTGGGGCCGCACAGCGAGTTGTTCGCCTTGATGAACACGATCGGCTCGGCCGGGATCGGCATGCCGGCTTCGGCGGCATGGTCCGCATAGTTGAGGCCGATGGCGATGAATTTCGGGCTGCCGCCGACCGGCGAGCCGAGCCGCGGCTGGCCGGAGACGGCGGGCAGGGTAGCGGGATCGAGCGCCGCAAGCCGCGCCAGCGCGGGCGGCGAGAACGCTTCGCCGACGAGGTCGGGCAATTGAGCGGAGAGGTCGCGGAGCTGGCCCGCTTTGTCGATCAGTCCCGGCTTCTCCTGTCCGGCGGCCCCGTAACGTACGAGCTTCATTTCGACACTTCCTCCCTTGGCTGGTTGTGCCCTGTCATGGCCCGCCGGTGCGACAAATTCAACCTGAGCGGCCGCGGGCGACCTATGCGGCGGAGAGCAGGATTTTCCGGCCGCAGCCTTGCTGGTGAGAGGTCAGATCCCATCTGCTCCGAAGCCGGCGTCGCGGCCGAATGGATCATCTTGCGCCGCGGTGCGTTGGAGGGAACGTTTGCCGGCTGCGCCGAGGTGCGGCGGGCCCATTGACGAAAGGACGACAGCGATGCCCGAGCTTGCGATTTCGACCGAAAAGGTCGGCTTCCTGATCGAAAAGGCGCGCGAATTCGACGTCAAAGAGGAGGTCACCGACGCCGAGTCCGGCTCCAACGGCGCCGACGACAACATGATCGACGTGCTCGAAGACACCGGCGACGATCCGGTGGTGCAGGAGATCTCCGGCTTCATCGCCGCGATGAGCGAGGAGGAGCAGATCGACCTCGTGGCCTTGATGCGGCTCGGCCGCGGCGACGGATCGATCGAGGAGTGGGACGATCTGCGCCGCGAAGCCGCCGACGGCCGTGATATTCCGACCGCGCGATATCTGCTCGGTGAGCCGCTGCTCGGCGATTATCTTGCCGAAGGTCTTGATGCTTTCGGCCTGACCTGGGCCGATGAGCGCACGACGCCGGTGTCTGATTGACTTTGGCTGCCGTGCGAGCCCCCGTACTTTCCCGAGGCGCCTGATTTTACAGGTGATTCAGGCTTAGTGCCGACTATCCTGCCGCTGGATCAAAAGAGGCAGGGTCGGCGCGTGTCGCGTCCGTTCGATTCCAAGGACTATCTTTGTGGGACTGGAGCCGGTCGCTCTTCGCTGAGCTTCCGCAAAGGCGACGTGCTGTTCGCGCAAGGTGACGTTGCCGACACCGTGTATTACATCCGCCGCGGTCGGGTGAAGGTGCTGGTCCTGTCTGAGCAAGGCAAGGAGGCGGTCGTCGGCATCCTCGAAGCCGGTCAGTTTGCCGGCGAGGAGTGTCTCAATGGGCACATCGTGCATGGCGCAACGCTGAGTGCGATGCAGCCCAGCGAGGTCACCGCGATCCGCAAGCAGGCCATGCTTGAGACGCTGCGCAGCGAGCCCGACTTCGCCGAGCTGTTCATCCGCTATCTGCTCGATCGCAATCGCCGCATCAGCGACGATCTGATCGACCAACTGTTCAACTCAAGCGAGCGTCGTCTCGCACGACTGCTGCTGCGCCTCGCCGAGATCGGTGATGGCGCCGGTGGCGTCGGTCCTCAGCCGATCGCACCGCATATCAGCCAGGAAACGCTCGCCGAGATGATCGGCACCACGCGCTCGCGCGTCAGCTTCTTCATGAACAAATTTCGCAAGCTCGGCCTGATCAGCTACGACCGCGAAATCGCCGTCGATGCCGGGCGCCTCAGCGCAATGCTGCGAGCGCGTCCCGACGTGCACGGCTGAGGCGCCTTCCGCGCAAACCATCCCTGCGGCGACCGGCTCTCGCGCTTTGCGGCGCGGTTTGTATAGTGGCGCCCGAAAACGCCAGAAGCGCATCGGCGCAGGGACGGGAAACGCATGGACGCTGGACTGATGGATCGCATCGCGATCCGCGAGCTGATCGAAAATTGGGTGGTGTGGCGCGATGCCGGCGATTGGGACCGGTTTCGCACGGTCTGGTTCGACGACGGCCGCATGATGGCGACCTGGACGCAGGGTACTGCCGACGAATTCATCGCCATGAGCAAAGCCGGCTGGGCCAAGGGCGTGTCGATTCTGCACTTCCTCGGCGGCCAGTCGGTCGACGTCGCCGGCAACCGAGCAATCTCGCAGACCAAGATGACGATCTCGCAGCGGGCCCGTGTGCACGACGTCGAGGTCGATGTCGTCTGCACCGGACGCTTTTACGATTTCCTCGAAAAGCGCGACGGTCGCTGGGGCTTCGTACTGCGCCAGCCGATTTACGAGAAGGACCGTATGGACCCGCTCGATCCGGCCGCGAAGCTCGAGCTCGATCCGGCGCTGCTGGCGAAATTCCCCGAAGGCTATCGCCATCTCGCCTATCTGCAGAGCGGCCTCGGCTACCCGATCAAGCCCGACATGCCCGGCCTCAAAGGCGAAGCCGTCGAACGCCTTTACGCCTCGGGGGCGAAGTGGTTGAAGGGCGAGGCGCTGGACCGGTGATACTCGCCGCACCCACGGCGTCATCCTGAGGCGCCGCCGCAAAGCGGCGGCCTCGAAGGATGGGCCACGCACCTTGATGTCATCCTTCGAGGCTCGCTTTGCTCGCGCCTCAGGATGACGGCGCCGCGTAGTTTAGTGAAGAATAACAAAGACCGACGGGAGACCCGAGATGTCCGACTTCATCACCCTCGACGCGCTGGTGCGCGGCACGGCACAGAGCGCGCCTGACCGCATCGCGGTAGTCGATGGGACTCGCCAATTGCGTTACGCGGAATTCGATGCGCTGATCGATCGCGTCGCGGCGGCTCTGCAGCGCGACGGCGTGCAGCCGACCGATGCGATCTCGATCTGCGCGTTGTCGTCGCTCGAATATGTCGCGGTGTTTCTCGGTGCGCTGCGCGTCGGCGTTGCGGTGGCGCCGCTGGCGCCGTCATCGACCGCGCACGACTTCGCCGCGATGGTGAAGGACTCGGCCGCCAAGATCCTGTTTACCGACGACTTCGCGGCCAACGCCATGAAGGACGCGGCAATCAACGCCGGCGTCAAACGCATCGCGCTCGATGGCGCTGGCAGCGGCACGGCGTTCGAGAGCTGGCTGGCGCCGGCCGGCACCAAGCCGAAGCCGGTGACGATCGACCCGCAATGGGTGTTCAACATCATCTATTCGTCGGGTACTACCGGCACGCCCAAAGGCATCGTCCACTCGCACTATCTGCGCTGGCGTCAATACGGCCAGTTCGAAGCGCTCGGTTACGGCCCGCACGCCATCACCATCCTGTCGACGCCGCTCTATTCCAACACCACGCTGGTGTGCTTCAACCCGACGCTCGCCGGCGGCGGCGCCATCGTGCTGATGAAGAAGTTCGACGCGCACGGCTTCCTCGAACTGGCGCAGCAGCATCGCGCAACGCACACGATGCTGGTGCCGGTGCAGTATCGCCGCATCATGGCGCTGCCCGACTTCGATAAGTTCGATCTGTCTAGCTTCCAGATGAAGTACTGCACCTCGGCGCCGTTCGCCGCCGAGCTGAAAGCAGACATCGTCAAGCGCTGGCCCGGCGGACTCACCGAGTTCTACGGCATGACCGAGGGCGGCGGCTCCTGCGCGCTGCAGGCACATCTTCATCCCGACAAGCTCGCCACTGTCGGCCAGCCGATGCCCGAGCATGAAGTGCGGCTGATCGACGAGGACGGCAACTTCGTGCCGCAGGGCGGCATCGGCGAGATCGTCGGCCGCTCGCCGGTAATGATGAAGGAATACCTCAATCAGCCGCAGAAGACCGCCGAGACTTTCTGGCACGACAAGGAGGGCAATCGCTGGGTCCGCACCGGCGACGTCGGCCGTTTCGATGCCGACGGCTTCCTGACGCTGATGGACCGCAAGAAGGACATGATCATTTCGGGCGGCTTCAACATCTATCCGAGCGACATCGAGGCGGTGGCGAGCCAGCATCCCGACGTGCTCGAAGTCGCCGTCGTCGGTATGCCGTCGGAAGAATGGGGCGAAACGCCGGTGGCGTTCGCGGTGGCGCGGCCGGGCAAGACGCTCGACCCGAACGACCTCAAGGCCTTCACCAACGCCAAGGTCGGCAAGACCCAGCGCCTGGCCGACGTCGCCATCGTCGACCAGTTGCCGCGCAGCGCCATCGGCAAAGTGCTGAAGCGTGAACTACGCGATCAGCGCCTGGCGATGAAGGTGGCGTCGTAGCTACGTAGTACCGTCATTCCGGGGCACGCGCGGCAGCGCGTGAACCCGGAATCCCGAGATGATGTGTGAGGGCGCTGCCACGCGGTGCCCGCGTCAGATTCCGGGTTCGCTCACTTCGTGAGCGCCCCGGAATGACGAGACCTCTCCCGTTGTCGTTCCGGGACGCCGCGCAGCGGCGAGCCCGGAATCCATACTCCCTGGAGTCGCGGTGAAGCATTGCGCCGCGCCACTTCGGGCTCACCATCAGCACAGGGCTTATGGATTCCGGGCTCGCGCTTCGCGCGCCCCGGAATGACGAAAGTGAGGCCCTCAATAATGCGGCGGGCGTTCGTTGGCCGGGGCGCCGGCGCTGGTTTCGGCCTGGTCCAGCCGCTCGCTCAGGGCCGCTAGCTGGCGGGTCAGCGCGTCGATCTGTTTCCACTGCGCGGTGACGGTCTGGTTCAGAGTCTCGATGGTCTCGTCCTGATAGGCGAGCCGGACTTCCAGCGCTTCGATGCGTTCGCTCAGATCGTGCTCAGCCATCGAACCCTCCGGCGCGGTGCGCCATCGCCCGCTGGCGCAGCATTGCCGAAGCGGACGCCTTTGTGTCAATTAGCCCGGCGCCGCATCCGGCCCCAACGAACACGAGCCCACGCCCATGAGGAATTTTCAACTCGCCGGCCGTTCCACGGTCCATTCCCGCAATGGCATGGCGGCGACCTCGCATCCGCAGGCCACGCTGGTGGCGATCGAGACCCTGAAGGCCGGCGGCACCGCGGCCGACGCCGCGATCGCCGCCTCGGCCGTGCTGGCGGTGATCGAACCGCAATCGACCGGCATCGGCGGCGATTGCTTCGCGCTGGTGCAACCCAAGGGAACCGGCAAGATCGTTGCGTATAACGGCTCGGGCCGCGCGCCGGCGGCCGCCAAGGCCGAGTGGTTCCTGGAGCACGGCATCGACGCGATTCCGCTGACCAGCCCGCATTCGGTGACGATTCCCGGCGCGATCGACGCCTGGGCGACGATCCTGCGCGACCACGGCCGCTTCGGCCTCGACCGCGCGCTGGCCCCGGCCATCACGGCGGCGGCCGAGGGTTACGTCGTGGCGCCACGCATCGCGTTCGACTGGAAGAACGGCTTTGAAAAGCTCAAGAAGGGCGCCAACACCGAGCGCTATCTGCTGCCGCACGGCAAGGCCGCCGTCACCGGCGACGTCATCAAGCAGCCCGAGCTGGCGCAGACGTTGCGGCTGATCGCCGATAACGGCCCCGACGCGTTCTACAAGGGCACGGTCGCTCAGGACATGGTCGACACGCTGAACAAGCTCGGCGGCCTGCATACGATGGAAGATTTCGCCGGTCATTCGACCGAGGCGACGTCGCCGATCGGCACGATCTACAAAGGCTTCGACGTCTGGCAGTGTCCGCCCAACGGCCCCGGCATCACCATGCTGGTGATGCTGAACATCCTCAGCCGTTTCGATCTGACCAAGTTCGGTCCGCTCAGCGTCGAGCGCTTCCACCTCGAAGCCGAGGCGGCGCGCATCGCCTTCATGATGCGCGAGCAGCACGTCGGCGATCCGGCCCATGTCGACGTCGACGTGGCGCGAATCCTGGCGAAGGAGTTTGCCGAGGAGCATTACAGCAAGATCGCGTTCGACAAGCTGCTCGATCTCCCGCACGTCGCGCCGCCGATGAATCCATCGACCGTGTACATCACCGTGGTCGACGAAGAGCGCAACGTCTGCTCGTTCATCAACTCGATCGCGCATTCGTTCGGTTCGGCGATCGTCTCCGAGAAGACCGGCGTGCTGCTGCAGAACCGCGGCGCCGGCTTCCGCGTTCAGCCCGGCCATCCCAACTGCATCGCGCCGAACAAGCGCCCGCTGCATACTATCATCCCGGCGCTCGCCACCGAGCGTGGCCGGGCGCGGATGTCGTTCGGCGTCATGGGCGGTCAGTATCAGCCGGTCGGCCAGGTCCACGTGCTGACCAATGTGCTCGACTACGGCCTGGACGTGCAGGAGGCGATCGATCTGCCGCGCGGCCTGCACTACGAGGACGTGTATCAGCTCGAGGACGGCGTTCCGCCCGCAACGGTCGAAGGCCTGATTGCGCTGGGCCACAAGGTCGCGCCGATCGCCACGCCGCATGGCGGCGGCCAGGCGATCTGGATCGATTGGGACAAGGGCACGCTCACCGGCGGCTCCGACCCCCGCAAAGACGGCTGCGCGCTGGGGTATTGAGGCTGCCGGGCTCCCTAACCTCTCCCCGCGTGCGGGGAGAGGTCGACCCGGCGAAGCTGGGGCGGGTGAGGGCGCGCCTGCACTCGGCCGAGACTCTCGGCGGCGTAGAGCCGCCCCCTCATCCCAGCCTTCTTCCCGCACGCGGGGAGAAGGAGCGCGTCGGCGCCGGCCGCGCCGCATCGGATCACCGAGAAGCCAAAAGGCTCATAGAGGTAAGGCGACATGAAGATTGCGATCCTCGACGATTACTTCGACACGCTGCGGACCTTGCCGAGCTTCGCCAAGCTCGACGGCCACGAGGTCACCATTTTCAACGATCACGTCCAGGACACCGATGCGCTGGCGGAGCGGTTGAAGGATGTCGAGGCGCTGGTACTGATCCGCGAACGCACGCAAATTCGCGCTGATCTCCTGGAGAAGCTCCCGAAGCTCAAGCTGATCAGCCAGCGCAGCGTCTATCCGCACATCGACGTCAAAGCCTGCACCGCGCTCGGCATCATCGTCTCGTCCAACATGCATGCCGACACGCCGTCCTACGCGGCGGCGGAACTCACCTGGGGGCTGGTGCTGGCGGCGATGCGGCAGATCCCGCAGCAAATGGCGGCGCTGCAGGCCGGCACCTGGCAGATCGGCGTCGGGCACACGCTGCGCGACAAAATGCTTGGCATCTACGGCTATGGCCGTATCGGCAGCGTGGTCGCATCCTATGGCCGCGCCTTCGGCATGACGGTGATGGTGTGGGCGCGCGAGCCGTCGCTCGCACAGGCACGGTCCGACGGCTACCAGATCGCCGGCAGCAAGGAAGAACTGTTCGAACAGAGTGACGTACTGTCGCTGCACATGCGCCTGGTCGACGCGACGCGCGGCATCGTGAGTGCCGAAGATCTCGCCCGCATGAAGCGTTCGGCGCTGATCGTCAACACCAGCCGCGCCGGGCTGATCGCCAAGGGTGCGCTGGTCGAGGCGCTGCGCGCGGGTCGCCCCGGCATGGCGGCGATCGACGTGTTCGACACCGAGCCGCTGCGCGATCCGCACGATCCCCTGCTCACCATGCCAAATGTCGTCGCCACGCCGCATATCGGCTACGTCACGGCCGACGAATACGAACTGCAGTTTTCCGACATTTTCGACCAGATCGTCGCTTATGCGGCGGGGGCACCGATCAACGTCGTCAATCCCGAGGTGCTGACGCATCGGCGCTGACGGCCGGCCCGCACCAACAGGTCTGATCACAACAAAAAGACCGGCCGCGAGGGCCGGTCCAGTTGCTACTCAGCGCGTCCGATCTGGTGCCGGAGCGGTCACACGGTCTCAGAGGTTGCGATGCGCCGCACCCGCGACCTTGTCGGCGGTATCCTTGACGGCGTCCTTGGCATCGCCAACCGCCTTTTGGCCCTTGCCCTTGGCTTCCTGCATCACGCCTTCGCCCTGGAGGCGTTCGGAGCCGGTGGCCTCGCCGATGCCCTGCTTGGCCTTGCCAGCCAGCTCGTTGGCGGTGCCCTTGATCTTGTCCATCGTGCTACCCATTGGATATCTCCCTAATCTTCTGATCCACGCGCCGACAATGTTCGAACGGCCAGGAAGTTTCCTGACCCTCGAGAAGTGATCGCCGCGTGAGGGCAGCTCGGGCGTTGTTACTAAGGTTGTGGCGGGTGCGGTTTTCGCCTGAATTCGGTGAGGGCGGGGCGCTGCGTGGCAAAAAGGGTCTCATCAGGATTATTCCACGTAGTTGTCACAGCAAAAGGTAGTGAATCGAGTTGCCGGTTCGGTAAATGTTAACCCCGGCTGTTGTCACGAGGGGGGCATCGGCTCAAATTAACTCGCCGGAAGCAACGAAGCCGCATCGTCCGCCTGGAAAGAGGGGAGGCGGCGCTGACGGCGGGGCCTGCTCGGCTTGGTTGTGTTCATTCGGGCCGTTCGGCCGCGGTGGCAGTCAGGTGGTTCTTCGCTGGCCGGCGAGGAGCGGATCAGTTTGGCCGACCAATGGCCTAGATAGAGTGTGTGTGTAGATGTCCGGCCTCCGGGAGATCATGAGCGCCGCCTGGCAGACGCGTAGCGCCAGTCTGACCCGGCTCGGGCCATTTTTGCTCGCCAGGAGTGGTGTGCCTTCGTTCGCTGCAGCAGATATCGACGAGCGCGAAATGCGCCGGATCCGCGCGGCGCAGATCGACAGCGTCAGCCGTCTCGTGCCGGTCACGATGTCGATCAATATGCTCAATGCGGCGCTGGTGCTGCTAGTGTTCTGGCAGAGTGCGTCGCGGCTTTTCCTCGTGGTGTGGTTCGGGGCGCTCGCGGTCGCCGCCGCGGTCGCGGTGAAAGCATGGCTCAAGGCCCGGCGGTCGCCGCCGCGCGAAGCATCCGCCAATGCGATCCGGCGGATGACGGTGCAGGCCCTGCTTCTCGGCCTGATCTGGGGCGCAATGCCGGTGGCGCTGTTCGCATCCGCCGAGCCTCCGGTGCAATTGATCATCGGCTGTCTGGTCACCGGCATGATGTCCGGTGGCGCCTTCGCCATGTCGACAGTGCCGCGGGCCGGGCTCGCCTACACCTGGGCGATGGTGCTGTGCTCCGCTATCTCGCTGCTGATGTGCTCCGGCTGGGCCTACGGTATTACGGGCGGCTTCCTATTGCTCTATGCCGTTTTCATGTCGCGCTTTCTGGTCTCCGCACGGCATGACTTTCTTCGAAAATCTCCGCTCCAAAATGGAGCTCGAGCGCAAGAACGAGATCATTTCGCTGCTGCTCAAAGACTTTCAGGCCAACGCCAGCGACTGGTTGTGGCAGACCGACGAAGAGGGCCGCCTGGTGCATGTGCCGGACCGTTTCGCCGAGGTGGCGCAGTTGCCGCATCAGTTGCTGCGCGGCGCGCAGCTCTGCGATGTCCTCGGCATGCTGTGTCCCGAGGACGGCCGCTGCTCGGCCGAGGTCGCAGCCAAGATGGCGCAGCGCGAGCCGATGAACGATGTCGTCGTGCAACTCATGGTCAGCGGCCGGCGGCGGCTGTGGTCGCTGACGGCGCATCCGATGCTGGATGCGGACGGTGCCTTCACCGGATATCGCGGCGTCGGCCGCGACGTCACCGAGCGCTGGCGCGCCGAGCAGGCCGAGGCGGCCAACAAGGCCAAATCGGATTTTCTGGCGATGATGAGCCACGAGATCCGCACGCCGATGAACGGCGTTCTCGGATTGGCAAACACGCTGCTGGAAACAAAGCTCGATCCGGAGCAGCACGAGGCCGTCGCGACCATCCGCGATTCCGGCGATAATCTGCTGCGCATTCTCAACGACATTCTGGATCTGTCGAAGCTCGAAGCCGGACGCATGGAATTCGAGCAGGCGGATTTCTCGCCGGCGGTGCTGGTCGAGGCGGTCCGCGCCATGGTCGAGCCGAATGCCCGCGCCAAGAACCTGTCGTTCAAGATCGACCTCGATCCGCGGTTGCCGCCGTCGCTGTGCGGCGACGCGGCGCGCATCCGCCAGGTGCTGCTCAACCTCGCGTCCAATGCGGTGAAGTTCACCGACAGCGGCCGCATCGTCATTGTGCTGACTTGCGTTCGCCGTACCGATACGCACGCCATGGTCGAATGGCAGGTCACCGACACCGGCATGGGCATCGCGCCCGACCAGGTCGGGCGGCTGTTCACCGAGTTTGCCCAGGCCGACGTCTCGATCAACCGCCGCTTCGGCGGCACCGGGCTCGGCCTCGCGATCAGCCGGCGCATCGTCGAACAGATGGGCGGCGACATCGCCGTGGTGTCGAAGCCGGGAGAAGGTTCGACCTTCCGCTTCAGCCTTGAACTACCCTGGAGCAATACGGCGGCGCCGGACCACAGGCTGGATCGCGTCGGCAGCGACGATCTGCGCACGCGGATCGTGATGCTCGGTCATCCGCTGCGCGTGCTGATCGCCGAAGACGATGCCACCAACCGGATGGTGGTCGGCAAGATGCTGCAGGAATTCGCCGCCGAGATACGGATCTGCGTCGACGGCGCCGAAGCCGTCCAAGCGGTGGGCGAGGCCGATTACGACGTCGTGCTGATGGACGTGCGCATGCCCAACATGGACGGGCTGGCGGCGACGCGGGCGATCCGCGCCCGTGGCGGTGCGTTCGCGACCTTGCCGATCATTGCGCTCACTGCCAATGCGTTTCCGGACGACATCAAGGTCTGTCGCGAATCCGGCATGAGCGACTTCCTGGCCAAGCCGCTGCGCAAGCCGGCGCTGGTCGCCGCGGTGCTGCGTGCATTGCGGGGTATGCCGGCTCAGCCGACCTTGTCGGTCGTGCCGCCGCCGCAGACCGACGCGCTGGCCGCGCTCACCGAGGAGATCGGCTCCAGCCAGGTCGACGAGATGTTGGCGTTGTTCTTCCGCGAGAGCGATCGCCGCCTCGGCCTGTTCGACTCCTATGCAGGGTCCGGCCCGATCGACCGTGACAAGCTTCATGTCGAAGCGCATTCGATGAAGGGCGGCGCCGCTACGCTGGGCTTTACGGCAGTGGCGGATATCGCCCGCGCGATCGAAACCCAGGCGCTGGAGGTCGAGCCGGCGGAGCTGGCTAAGCTGATCGCCCAGTTGAGGACGGCCGTGGACGACATTCGGCATGGCCCTGTCGACCGCACTTTGGCGATGAGTTCAACGGCATAGCCGCAGACGAGTGGCACCGCCCTGTCAGGTGTCCGCCGGTCGGATCGTCGTTCGGATCGACCGTCAGCCGGCGGATTACGCGATGTCGAAGACTGCCGCCCCCTGTGGTCCACCAGGAATGGGCCGGCAAAAGTGATCTCTGACGAATATTGACAATCGTCAGTTGATATCGGAAGGTTCCCCGACTTTGATCGGGAGAACGACCATGCAGGTCATTCCGCTTTTCGATGGATTCTTCAGGCTGAGCGCTGGCCTTGCCCTGGCGCTTGTGGTGCTGGCTCTGGCCGGCTGCGGCCCCGAAGAGGCTAAGAACACCAAGCCGTCGCGGCCGGTGCTGGTAGCGGCGGTGCACTACGCCGCTGAGGCGCCCGAGCGAAGCTTCGTCGGCACCATCCGGCCGCGGATCGAAACCGACGTCGGGTTCCGGGTCGCCGGCAAGGTGGCCAAGCGGCTGGTCGAAGTCGGCCAGACCGTCGAGGCCGGCCAAGCGCTGGCGCTGCTCGACGAGACCGACCTGAAATTGCAGGCCGAGCAGGCCGATGCCGAAAACAGCGCCGCCAAGGGCGTGCTGGGTCAGGCGATCGCGGCCGAGAATCGCGCCAAGGAATTGCGGGCGAAAGGCTGGACCACCGATGCCCAGATGGACCAGGCGCGCGCGGCGGCCGACGAGGCTCGCGCGCGTTTCGCCCGCGCCGAACGTTCCGTCGAGCTGACGCGTAACTCGCTGTCCTACGCGACGCTGAATGCCGACAGCCGCGGCGTTGTGACCGCCGCTCTGGTCGATCCCGGCCAGGTCGTCGCTGCCGGTCAGGCCGCGTTTCGCGTCGCGCGGCTCGGCGAGAAAGAAGCCGTGGTGGCGATTCCCGAGACCCTCATCACGCGCGCGACGCAAGGCATGGCGCATGTCACGCTGTGGTCGAGGCCTGGTAAGCAGTACACCGCTCACCTGCGCGAAGTCGCACCGATCGCCGATCCGGCGACACGGACGTTCCTGGCCAAGTTCTCTCTGCCCGATGCCGACGACGCGGTGGCCTTCGGCATGACCGCAACCCTGACGCTGGCCGATCCGGCGACCGTGCGGGTCGCCCGGCTGCCGCTGTCGGCGCTGTTCAACCAGGGCAAAACGCCGTCGCTCTACGTCGTCGACGACAAGGGCGAGGTCAAGCTGACCCCGGTGACGGTGAAGTCCTACGAGTCCGAGGACGTGGTGATCACCGGCGGCGTCGATGAGGGCGCCAAGGTCGTCACGCTCGGCGTGCAGAAGCTCGACCCGGCCGAGAAGGTCAGGGTGATGACGGCGCTGGCGTTCTAGCGGAACCTCGAGGGAGCAGGCGGATGCGGTCGTTCAATCTGTCGGCCTGGGCGGTAAGCCATCCGGCGCTGATCCTGTTCCTGATCTGCGCGCTCGGCGTCACCGGCATGTACGCCTATCAGCGGCTCGGCCGCGCCGAAGATCCGTCCTTCACGATCAAGGTCGCGGTGGTGACCGCAGTGTGGCCCGGCGCCACTTCGAAGGAAATGCAGGAACAGGTCGCCGACCCGATCGAGAAGAAGCTGCAGGAACTGCCGTTCTTCGAAAAAGTGCAGACTTATTCGAAGGCCGGCTTCACGGCGATGCAGCTGACTTTCCGCGACAACACCCCGCCGGCCGAAGTGCCGCATCTGTTCTATCTGCTGCGCAAGAAACTGTGGGACGTCGCGCCGCAACTGCCAAGTAATCTGATCGGTCCGAGCGTCAACGACGAATACGGCGACGTCGACTCCATCCTCTATATGATGACCGGCGACGGCGCGAACTACGCGCAGCTCAAGAAGACAGCGGAAGGTTTACGTCAACGCCTGCTCAAAGTCGGCAGCGTCACCAAGGTCAATATCTACGGTACCCAGGACGAGAAGGTTTATGTCGAATTCTCGCACGCCAAGCTGGCGACGCTGGGCCTGACGCCGCAGGCCATCTTCGATTCGCTCGCCAAGCAGAACGCGGTGGTGCCGGCCGGCACCGTGGAAACAAATTCGCAGCGCGTGCCGCTGCGCGTCACCGGCGCGCTCGACGGCGCCAAGGCGGTGGCGGAGACGCCGGTCGAATCCGGTGGTCGCGTCTTCCGGCTCGGCGACATCGCCGACGTTCATCACGGCTATGTCGACCCGACCGACTACGTCGTGCGGCAGAAGGGCAAACCGGCGATCGGCATCGGCGTCGTCACCGCCAAGGGGGCCAACATTCTCGAGCTCGGCGACCGGGTGAAGGCCGCGACCGCGGAATTCATGCAGGACGTGCCGCAGGGCATCGATATCGAGCAGGTTGCCGATCAGCCGCTGGTGGTGAAGCACGCCGTCGGCGAGTTCATGCGCTCCTTCGTCGAGGCGCTGGTGATCGTGCTGTTCGTCTCGTTCCTGGCGCTCGGCTGGCGCACCGGCGTCGTGGTGGCGCTGTCGGTGCCGCTGGTGCTGGCGATCGTATTCATCGTCATGAATGCGATGTCGCTCGACCTGCATCGCATCACGCTCGGCGCGCTGATCATCGCGCTCGGCTTTCTGGTCGATGACGCCATCATCGCGGTCGAGATGATGGTGGTGAAGATTGAGCAGGGGTGGGACCGTGCCCGCGCCGCTTCATTCGCCTGGGAGTCCACCGCATTTCCGATGCTCACCGGCACGCTGGTGACCGCTGCCGGCTTCCTGCCGATCGGCTTCGCCAATTCGGGCGTCGGCGAATATGCCGGCGGCATCTTCTGGATCGTGGCGATCTCGCTGATCGCCTCGTGGTTCGTCGCGGTGCTGTTCACGCCCTATATCGGCGTCAAGCTGCTCCCCGACTTCGCCGGCAAGAAGGGCCACAATCCCGACGAGGTGTATCACACCCGCCTGTACCGGATGCTGCGCGCCGGCGTGGCCTGGTGCGTCAATCACCGCGTCACGGTGGTCGGAGTCACGATCGGTGTCTTCGTCGCCGCGGTGGTCGGCTTCGGTCACGTGCAGCAGCAGTTCTTCCCGCTGTCGGAGCGGCCTGAGCTGTTCCTGCAACTACGTCTTCCGGAAGGCACTGCGTTCGGCGTCACCGAGAAGACGGTGAAGGAAGCCGAAGCGTTGCTCAAGGACGATGGCGACATCTCGACCTACACGGCCTATGTGGGGCAAGGCTCGCCGCGGTTCTGGATAGGACTGAACCCGCAGCTGCCGACGCAATCCTTTGCCGAGATCGTCATCGTCGCCAAGGACGTCGAAGCGCGCGAGCGGATCAAGGCACGGATCGAGCAGGCCGTGCATGACGGCAAGCTGATCCAGGCCCGCGTCCGTGTCGATCGCTTCAACTTCGGTCCGCCGGTCGGCTTTCCGGTGCAGTTCAGGGTGATCGGTCCCGACACCGCAAAGGTCCGCGACATCGCCTATCAGGTTCGCGACGTGGTCGAGCAGAACGAGAACGTCGTCGACCCGCATCTCGACTGGAACGAACAGTCGCCGTATCTCAAACTCGTCGTCGATCAGGAGCGCGCCCGCGCGCTCGGCCTGACGCCGCAGGACGTCTCGAACGCGCTGGCGCTGCTGATCTCCGGCGCGCAAGTCACGACCGTGCGCGACGGCATCGAGAAGATCGGCGTGGTGGCCCGCGCGGTGCCGGCCGAGCGGCTCGACCTCGCCAAGATCGGCGAACTCACCATCACGGCGCGGGGCGGCATGGCGGTGCCGCTGTCGCAGGTCGCCAAGGTCGAGTACGCGCACGAGGAGCCGATCCTGTGGCGGCGCAATCGCGACATGGCGATCACCGTCCGCGCCGACGTCCCGGATGGCGTTCAGGCGCCCGACGTCACCAACCAGATCTGGCCGAAGCTGC
>NZ_BADD01000236.1 GCF_000333455.1 Rhodopseudomonas sp. B29 | reverse complement strand
CGTTGCTTGTCCTTCGCCGGCCTGGTGGTTCTAGCGAGGAGCCTGAACCCGTTCCCATCCCGAACACGGCCGTTAAACTCCTCAGCGCCAATGGTACTCCGTCTTAAGACGCGGGAGAGTAGGTCGCTGCCAGGCCTGCCAAGGACAAGTATTCCTCTTTACGTTTCGCCGTCATCTGACGGCAGCAAAAAAACGCCGCACTCTTTCGGGTGCGGCGTTTTTTTGCGTTCTAACTGCGCCCGGCGCAGAGTTCGGTGACCCTGGGCGGGCCCGCAGTCTGCCGAACGGGCGCTCGCTGAAAGCCAAGCCCGTCGCGCACGGCTCGATGGGAACGGCCGGCGCCGAGCTAGTCAGCTAGAGAATGCCCGGCTCAGCGGCGGTGTCGCGGTCGGTCTGCTTCTGCCGGATGGTCGCCAGCCCCGCGCGGCAAGCCGGGAAGGCCGCGCTCGTCGGCTGCACGCCGAGCGTCGCGCAGAATTGGCGATCTTCGTCGGCGATGACTCGCGCGACATTGTCCTGCGCGGCGCGTCGGATCTCCGGACCGGACACTAACATCGCGTGCAGCCCATAGGCGACCAGCACGGCGAGTAGCAGCGCGTAGCATGCGATGCCGATGCGCATAACACCGCTGGGAAAGGCGACATTGGTATTGTCGTTGGCCATGAAATTTTCTCCGAACCATTCAAATCGAACCGCGTGAGGGCGAGCCGCTTCCGCGCGTGCGTGACGGCAGGATAGTCGGTCCGAGGTTCCATGGTTCGGAGAACTTTGCGCCTATCGTCATTCGACCGGGCCCTCAGCGGTCGCGTAGCAGCAGCAAAACTGCTTCTCAGCCTGCCGGGATTCGGCGGCGAGCTGGCTTCCAGTTGCTGCTAACGAGGCTTCGGTCAGTGCCGAAGTTAGAGCGGTTCATGGATTGATTGAAGCGGAGAGCCCTTTCAGGCGCTGAGTCGTCATCCTGAGGTGCGCGCGTAGCGCGCCTCGAAGGATGCGGACAAGGCGCTTGTGGCCCATCCTTCGAGGCCCGCAGTGCCGCGCACTGCACGGCCCAGCGGGCACCTCAGGATGACGGCGGTGATTCTAATTGAAGCGGAACCGCTCTAGCGAACTTCGATCGCCAAGGCGGCGGTCTAGGCCGACTCGCCCTCCGCCGTCGTCTGATTGAGGCGTGTGTGGAGGTGGTCTTCGCGGCGGCCTGCCAAAGAGCAGGCGCTTCTTCGAGATTCAGCCAGCTCCCACGGCATCAATCGACGTCGCCTCGACGGGGATCCGGCGTTTTTTGTGCGGATTTCGCAGAAGCTCTATATTCTGGCCCGCGTTCCGGCCTAATTGCAGGCCAGCTTCGTACGCACGCGGACGATTTTACGGCTGAACCGCGGCGGGATGGTCCGCGTCGATCGTATCCCTCTTCCCAACGAGCATTTCGAGGAGCCCTTATGCGTCATCCCTTCCGCACCGTCGCCGTGATGATCGGCGCCGGCGCCGCCGTCGCCGCACTCGCCGGCGCTACCGTCTCCATGTCCGCTACCGCTGCGCTTGCGCAAGCCAAGCAGGCGCCAGCGCCCGAGCCGCAGATCAAGGACGTCACGCTGACGGAAAAGCAGATCCAGAACGTGCTTGCCGGTCACAAGGAAATAGATGCCATCGCCGCCAAACTGCCGGACGATCCGGCTGGCAAGCCGGACCCCAAAATCCTCAAGCAGGCCGACGACGTCGCGAAGAAATACGGCTTTGCATCGTTCGCCGAATATGGCGACGTGGTCGAGGCGATCAGCATGGTGCTCGCCGGAGTCGACGCCAAGACCAAGAAATATGTCGGGCCCGAAGCCGAGCTGAAGTCGCAGATCGCCGCCGTCCAGGCCGACACCAAGATGTCGGCGGACGACAAGAAGGAAGCCCTGGCCTCGCTCAACGAGGCGCTGAAAAATCCGGGGCCGCCGGTCACCAACCAAACCAACATCGATCTGGTCACCAAGAACTACGACCAGCTGGCCGACGCGCTCGAGGACGACGAATAGCCGCGCAGCATCGCATTCTGCGAAACGACGCCGCCTCCTCACGAGGCGGCGTTTTCGTTTCTGTCTGCTGTCGGTCCATTCCATCGGGAACCGTTGCTGAAATCCGTGGCACCGACGTCTGTCCGCTAGGCACGTCTGTCGAATTCCTCTTAGAGGCATTACAAACGCCGCGACGTTCTCATCGTACCGCCTGCCTGCTAAATGCGACGCATCGTTTTACGTCGGAGAGCAGATTGCGGAATGTCGAACCATCGGTGGCGGAGCGCGCCAGCTGCGCGAACTAAGCGCGGCTTCCTCGTGACGGGTGCGACCGCCAGCGTGCTGTGTATTGCCGGCGTGGTGATCGATCCGGCGCTCGCGCAATCGAACACCGAATTGCCGACCGTCACCGTCGAGGCGCCGAACCGCGCCGCCAAACGCAGTGCTGCTTCATCTGCGCCTCGCGCAGCCCAGCGGGCTGCAGTTCGCCGCGCTGCGCGTCAGCCCGCGCCGACGCCGGCGCCGCCGACGCCTTCGGAGCGCGCCGCCGCTGCGGCCGCCGTATTGAACGAACAGAAGCTCGGCTACAGGGCGATGCCGAGCCCGACCACGCTGCGCAGCGGCGCGCCGCCGCTCGACTCGTCGCAATCCGTCAATGTCGTTCCCGAGCAGGTGCTGAAGGATCAGCTGCCGCGCAATCTCGACGACGCCCTCGCCAATGTCAGCGGCGTCACCCAGACCAATACGCTGGCCGGCTCGTTCGACGCCGTGATCCGCCGCGGCTTCGGCGACAATCGCGACGGCTCGATCATGCGCAACGGCATGCCGCTGGTGCAGGGCCGCGCGCTCGGCGCCGACGTCGAAAGCGTCGAAGTGCTCAAGGGCCCGGCCTCGCTGCTGTACGGCATCCAGAACCCGGGCGGCATCGTCAACACCATCAGCAAGCGACCCGAATTGTATCAGCACGGCTCGCTCACCGTGATCGGCTCGAGCTTCGGCGGCGGCAAGAACGGCAGCCAGGCGGTCGTCGACGTCACCGGCCCGATCGGCGACAACGGCGTCGCCTATCGCTTCGTCGGCTCCGGACTCGACGAGGACTATTGGCGGAACTTCGGCGCCAATCGCGAGGTGCTGATCGCGCCGTCGCTGGCTTGGTACGGCGATCGCACTACGCTGCAGTTCGGCTACGAGCATCGTGAGTTCAGCTACCCGTTCGACCGCGGCACGGCCTTTGTCAACGGCGCGCCGCTGGCGATCCCGGCTACGCGCCGGCTCGACGAGGCGTTCAACCGGACCTGGGGCAAGTCGGATCTGGTGCAGGGCTCGATCGAGCACCGGCTCGACGACAACTGGAAGGTCACCTCCGCCTACAGCTTCAACAGCGAGACCTATGACGCCAACCAACTTCGCATCACTTCGGTCGACGCCAAGACCGGGATCGAAAAGCGAAGCAATGACGGCACCAAAGGCGCGATGGCGTATGTCAGTTACGGTACGTCCTATCTGCAAGGCAATGTCTGGCTCGGCGATTTCCGCAACGAGATCCTGATCGGCGGCGACGCGCAGCGCCGCGTGATCTATCGCCAGGACCTGATCCGGCAATCGACGCCCAACTTCAACTTCTACAATCCCACCTACGGTCTGGTGCAGCCCGGCACCACGGTGTCGGCCTCCGACAGCGCCCAGACCGATCAGCTCGAGACGCGTTCGCTGTTCCTGCAAGATACGCTGCATCTCACCAACTGGTTCTCGCTGGTCGGCGGCCTGCGCTGGATGGAATACGACCAGCTTGCCGGCCGCGGCCGGCCGTTCACCGCCAACACCGATCTCGATGGCAGCAAGGTGCTGCCGATCGCCGGTGCGATCTTCAAACTGAACGATCAGCTGTCACTTTACGCCAGCTACACCCAGTCGCTGCAGCCGACGTCGAGCATCGCGCCGCTGACCGGCGGCTTCGTCATCGGCTCCAACATCGCGCCCGAAGAGGGTACGCAATACGAAGCCGGTCTCAAATTCGATCTGAACAAGCGGCTGTCCGGCACGCTGGCGGTGTACGACATCGACAAGAAGAACGTGCTGGTGTCTCAATTCAATTCTGCCACCGGACTCAACGAATATCGCGCCGCCGGCAAGGTGCGGTCGCGCGGCGTCGAGTTCGACGTCACCGGCCGGCTCGACGAGCATTGGAGCACGATCGCCAGCTACGGCTACACCGACGCGATCGTCACCGAGGATCCGACGCTGGTCGGGATGCGACTGCAGAACGTGGCGATGAACACCGCGTCGCTGTTCCTGGTCTATGATTTCGGGACCGCGCTGCCCGGCCGGCTGCGCGTCGGCGGCGGGCCGCGTTATGTCGGCGACCGGCCCGGCGACAGCAATAACTCCTTCGTGCTGCCGGCCTATACGGTCGCGGACATCTTCGCCAGCTACGAGACCAAGACCGGTCCGTTGCCGGTGACCTATCAGTTCAACGTCAAGAACCTGTTCGACACCGTGTACTATCCGTCGGCCGTCAACACGCTGAACGTGGCGGTCGGCGACGCGCGGCGGTTCTCGCTCGCCGCAACGGTGAAGTTCTGATGCGGCGCGCCGTCAAAGCCGCGCTGCTTCAGCTGCATTCGATCGTCGGACTGGTGCTGGGGCTGGTGTTGATGCTGATCGGCGTCACCGGCGCGATGATGAGCTTCGAGGACGAGATCCTGGCCGGCCTCAATGCCGGCGTGATGCACGTCGAGCCGCGCTCGGCGCCGCGGCTCGCGCCGGACGAATTGATCGCGCGGGTGCATGCCACGTCACCCGGCCCGATTGCCTCGCTCACGTTGGCGCACGATCCGGCGGCTGCGGCGCGTATCCGTTTCGCCCGCAACGAGGATCGCTCGCGCCCATCGTCGCTCTACGTCGACCCTTATGACGGCCACGTGCTCGGCCATCCGGTCGGCGAGGATTTCTTCTGGACGGTGCAGCGGCTGCACCGCTGGCTGCTGCTGTCCGGTGACGGCAAGGGCTATGGCCGGCCGATCACGGGTATCGTGGCGATTGGACTGATCGCGATGCTGATCTCTGGTCTGGTGCTGCGCTGGCCGCATCGGCCGGGCAGCCTCAAGGTCTGGCTCAAGCCGCATCTTCAGCTGCACGGCCGCGGCCTGTACCGCTCGCTGCATTCGGTCGTCGGCACATGGGTGATGCTGATCTATCTGGTGATCGTACTGAGCGGTCTGTGGTGGTCGTTCGACTGGTACAGGTCCGGCGCGACCTGGCTGTTCGCGCGCTCTCCCGCCGGTTCAGAGCCGATGAAGGCCAAAGCGCAGGGCGGCAAGGCTCGCGCGGAACGTGGTGAGGCTGTGACTGCGCAGCTCCATCTCGACCGGGTTTGGGCCACCTTCGTGCAGGACCGCGGTGACAATTTCGCCTCTGCACGGCTGACGCTGCCGAGTGGCGGCGAGCCGACCGTGCGGATCAGGTCCTGGCTCACCGAAGCGGCCGACGGCCGCCGCGACGAATTCAGGATCGACGCCGCGACCGGGGCTATCGTGTCTCGTGAACTCTACGCCGACAAGACCACCGGCGAACGGATGTTGTCCCGCATGTTCGACATTCACCGCGGCGCCGTCTTGGGCTGGCCCGGGAGGCTGCTGTTCATGCTGGCGGCGTTGTCGATGCCGCTGTTCGGCGTCACCGGTCTGCTGCTGTATCTGTCGCGCCGCCGTCATCAGCGCATGACGCAGGCGGCGATGGGGCGGTTGGTTCCGGGAGAATAACCGCGGCCTGGACCGCACCCTGGGATCGGGTGGATCGCGGTGCCGGCTCCGGCTAGTCTTCCGCGGTTAACCACGGACGCTTTCACATGACGGTCCAAAGCTACGCGCTGTTCGACACCGCGATCGGCCGCTGCGGCATTGCCTGGAGCGATCGCGGCATCGTCGCCATGCAATTGCCGCAGCCGAACGAGACGCAGACGCGCGCACGCATCGCGCAGCGTTGCGGCGACATCGCCGAGGCCGAAGCGCCGCCACATCATGTTCAGGCGGTGATCGACGATATCGTCGCGCTGATCGGCGGCGCTCAGGTCGATCTCGCCGATGTCGCGGTGGATATGGAGGGCGTGACGGAGTTTCAGCGCCAGGTCTACGTGATCACGCGGACGATCCCACCGGGCCAGACGCTGAGCTACGGCGACATCGCCAAGCGGCTCGGCGGTGTCGAGCTGTCGCGCGAAGTCGGTCAGGCGCTCGGCCGCAATCCGGTGCCGATCATCGTGCCGTGCCACCGTGTGCTCGCCGCCGGCGGCAAGCCCGGCGGCTTCTCGGCCAACGGCGGCGTCGTCACCAAGCTCAAGCTGCTCGAGATCGAAGGCGCGATCGTCAACTACACGCCAAGCTTGTTCGACTAGGAGGCCGCCGGCTTACGCTGGCGGCGGGACCGAGACCTTGACCGACTCGCGCTGCATCATGCGCTGATGGAACGCATCAAGGTTCGGATACGCCGCGCGCCAGCCGCAGTCCGGGAAGCGGAAGTCCGCGTAGCCGAGCACACACACCAAGGCGATCTGCGACAGCGTCAACGGGCCTTCCAGCATTGCGGTGTCGGCGTTGAAGCGGGCCATGCCGGTCCAGGCGCGATTCCAGTGATCGTCGTACCAGCCCTGCCAGAACAAATCCGTCGGCCGCACCAGCTTCTCGTAGCGGCACAGCAGCATCGAGTCCGTCATGCCCTGCAGCAGCGAATGATCGCTGCGCACGCGCCAGCGCTGCGCTCCCGACGCCGGGATCAGCTTGCCGCCGCCGAGCTCGTCGAGATACTCGGCGATCACGTAGGAGTCGACGATGACTTCGCCGCTGTCGAGCACCAGCGCCGGCAGCTTCTTCAGCGGATTGACGTCGTGCATGTAGGCGTCGTTGGCCTGTCCCGGTACGACGCTGACGCCGACGAGTTCGATCTTGTCGATCAGCCCCAGCTCGATCGCCGCAATCCGCACCTTGCGGGCGAACGGCGAGGCCGGTGAGAAGTAAAGCTTCATGAAACGCTCCTGGAGGAATTACTTGGCGGCAAGCCGGGTCAACCTACCTTCTGTCATTCCGGGGCGCGAACGAAGTGAGCGAGCCCGGAATCCATAACCACCGCCGGGAGTATGGATTCCGGGCCTGCGCCCAAGGGGCGCATCCCGGAATGACAAACGAGAGGCCTGTATTCGAGGCCCCGCTACGCCGCCACCACCTTCTGCTTCTGCTCGCCGAGGCCGTCGATGCCGAGTGTCATGACGTCGCCGACGTTGAGGAATAGCGGGGTCGGC
>NZ_BADD01000237.1:7500-9603 GCF_000333455.1 Rhodopseudomonas sp. B29 | reverse complement strand
CGTCCATGCGGCTTCGCTTCCGTCGTCATCGAGCTGATCCTGCAAATCGCCGAGCGTCTCGATCAAGACGCAGCGCTCGTCTGGCGGGAGTTCGCACATCAGCGCCGCTTCCGCCATGAGACCGCCGAGATCGGCGAAAAGCTCGTAAGCGTCCTCGTCCGTATCGGCGGAACTTCCGCTGCACTCGTCGACGAAGGCTTCGCAGATCGCCAGCATGATCCGCAGCGCGTTGTCGCCATCGCCCGCTTCGAGAAATGGTTTTGCCTTGTCGACGAGGTGCTGCAACTCTTCGATATCGCCCGTCGGTCGATCGTCGTCCCACTCATGTCGAAGACGCGCGGAGAGCAGGACACGGGCCTGTCGACCGACCGGGGTGGGATCGATGGCCTTTGGCGATGCGGCATCAGAGCGCCGATATCGCTGCGTGGGCAACTCCGTCGCCAATTCTGCTTCGATCCAGAGCGCGAATCCCGGATCGATATCGGCCCTTTTCTCCAGGAGTTCGATCAGACGCGAACGATCGAGGCCCGCGAGCAGTTCGGCGAACGGTCGGCTCTCGACCACGGCGGTTCGTTCATCGGCAAATCGAAGCAGCACCGCGACGATGTGCTTGCAGGATCCGACGCCATCATATGGACAGGTACAGTATGCGCCCGCGACGCCATCGGTACTCAGCCGAATGAATACTCGGTAGGGATCGACGCCGCTGCCCTCAACGTCGGCGGTCAGCCGGTCGCCGCGCAGGATCAGGTCCGATACGCTGTTGTCGTGTGCGTATTCGAGGCCGCGCTCGAAAGACTTGGCGGTTGCCATGCCGCGAATCGTTGCTTGCGAAATTCGTGGCCGCGCGTTGCTGCCGGACTTGTTGGGCGCACCCATGACGATCACCATCCGCTTTCAGTCCGTGTAGCTGAAAGGGGGCCGCCTTGCAGTCGCGCCGCGAACGAGTCAGCGATTCGCCCTCGTGTCCCCGGAGCGGAACATAGCCCGACTTCGCGGCGGTCATCACCTAGAGCGGGTCTGCTTCTGACGGAATCGAAATTGGTGGAAGAGGCGCAAGGCGCCTCTCGTTCTAAGCGAGGTCAGCCGGCTCAGTCCTGAGCGCTGGTGTTCGCCACAGCTTTACGCTGCGCCGTCGCCGACGTTCGCACCGGCGCCGACGACGTCAGGTCTTCGGCGATGCGGCCGCCGCCGCGGCTGTTCATCATACCGTCGATGCGGTCGCGCTCGCCTTCGAACGACGCCAGCATGGTGCCTTCGAGCGAGCGTCCGCGCGGCAGCTTGACACGCATCGGGTCGACGAAGCGGCCGTTGACCAGGATTTCGTAGTGGACGTGGGCGCCGGTCGATAGACCCGTGGAGCCGATGAAGCCGATCACCTGGCCCTGGCGGACGCGCTTGCCCGGCTCCATGCCCTTGGCGAAAGCCGACATGTGGCCGTAGGCGGTCTCGTAGCCGTTATTGTGCTTGATGCGGATGTATTTGCCGTAGCCGCCTTCCCAGCCGGCGGTCTCGATCACGCCGTTGCCGGAGGCAAAAATCGGCGTGCCGTAGGGCGCCGCCCAGTCCACGCCGGTGTGCATCTTGACGTAGCCGAGGATCGGATGGCGGCGGCCGCCGAAGCCGGAGCGCATGATCGCCTGATTGACCGGCTTGCGTACCAGGAACTTCTTCGCGCTCTTGCCGGTCTCGTCGTAGTAGTCGACGACGCCGTCGTCGGGGGTCTGGTAGCGATAGTATTTCTTGGTCTCGCCGCCGACGGTGAGCGAGGCGAACAGCACGTCGTTGCGCTCGACCGCCGCGGTGGTCTCGTCGTCGCCGGCGTAGAACACCTGGAAGGAATCGCCCGGCTGGACGCGGCGCTGGAAGTCGACGTCGTAGGAGTAGATCTTGATCATGTCGTCGATCACCGACTGCGGCACCTTGTTGCGCAGCGCGGTTTCGTAGATCGACTGATACAGCCGGACGCCGGTGCCGTCGTCGGCTTCGTCGTCGTCGCTGGTGTCGGCGGCCTCGGCGACAGTGTTGAGGCTCTGCACGTCGACCGGAACGTAGCGCCCGAGATCGGACAGCGCGGCGACGGCTTCGACGGTGGAGTCGTTG
>NZ_BADD01000238.1 GCF_000333455.1 Rhodopseudomonas sp. B29 | reverse complement strand
GTATTCACCCGAGTGATCGCGAAGCGATCCTCACCATGCCGCCGCGCGGCACGCTCGCCGACGCAAAGGAATTCGCGCAGCGTCACGGCGCGTGGATCGCCGCGCGTCTCGGCCGTCTGCCGAAGGCTGCGCCGTTCCAGCCTGGCACCCTCGTGCCCCTGCGTGGCCACGAGCATCGGATCGTGCATCGCGCGGGGCGCGGCACGGTGTGGACCGAGACCCGCGAGTCCGGTGAGAAGATCATCTGCGTCGCCGGCGAAGTCGAGCACATTGATCGGCGTGTCCACGATTTCCTCAAGCGAGAGGCGCGCCGCGATCTGCAGAAGGC
>NZ_BADD01000239.1 GCF_000333455.1 Rhodopseudomonas sp. B29 | reverse complement strand
CGAAGCCGAACGCCACCACCGCCACGATCCCGGCACGCAGCGTCGCGGCCCGGCTGCCGAACAAGCCGGCGCGCGGTCGGGGCGTTTCGGGATCGTCGAGCAGCGTCATCGGTCGGCGGTATACCCTTCTTGCGCGCCACTGCAGCGGCTTCTTTCGGCGGATGCCGGCGGGCGAGGTCGGACTCTAGTGCGATTTCGGGCGAAAGGGAGTCCGCAACAATCCCCTGGGGGGCCGGGAAGTTGCGCTCACTCGATTGCCGCCAGCGTCGCGAACAGGGTGCGGCGGGACGCCAGCGCCGTGATGGCGGCGATCAGGACGGCGACGCCGACCAGCGTCAGATAGCCGGTGGGGCGCAGCGAGAAGGTTCCGAGCAGCGCGGCGAACTGGTCGCCGACGGGGGTGCCGGAAAACCAGGTGGCGATGGATTCGGAAAAGCCGAACACGAAGATCGCAGCGCCGCCGCCGATCAAGCCGCCCTGCAGGCCCAGCATCAGGAAATGCCGGAAGAAGCGGTCGGCGATGTAGCGGTCGCTGGCGCCGACGAAATGCAGCACTTCGACGATCGGCTTGTTCGCCGCCATGGCGCCGCGGGTGGCGAACGACACCGAGATGACGGTGGCGACGATGACCAGCGCCAGCACGCCGAGGCCGGCCAGCACCGTGGCGCCGGTCATCGAGCGCATCCGCTCGATCCAGGCGCGGTGGTCGTCGACGGTGGCGGACGGCACCGCGGCGGTCAGCCGGCCGCGCAACCCGGCGAGGTCGAGCGGCGTGCCCGGCGTCACGCGCGCCACGATGACGCGCGGCACCGGCAGATCGTCGAGCGACAGGCCGGTGCCGAGCCACGGCTCGAGCAGCTTCGCGGACTCCTCCTTGGAGAACACCCGCACCTCGACAATGCCGCTCTGGGCGCGGGCGATATCGGCGGCCGTGGCGGCGTCGCGATCGAGATCGCGGTTCTGCGCAGCGCGGACCTGGATGGTGATTTCGCTGGAGACGTCGGACTGCCATTCGGCCGCCGAGGCGCTGATCAACAGTACGACGCCGGTGGTCATTGCGGCGAGAAACGTCATGATTGCCACCACGGCGACCAGCGCCCGGCCGGCGATCGAGGCGCGGGGCACGATCGGCGACTGGTTGCGTGCGCGCGCCGGGAGCTGCGGGCGTTCATTCCCGAGATCCACCATGACGTCACGCTGGTCGTCGATCCGTCGCAAGCCTGGCCTATTCATAGATGTGCAAGCGGCCCTGGTGCAGCACCAGGCGGCGCGCTTCGTATTGATCCATCAGATTGATATCATGAGTGGCGATGATCACCGCCGTTCCGGTCTTGTTGAGTTCGACGAACAGCCGCAGCAACCGGCGGCCGAGTGTCGGATCGACATTGCCGGTCGGCTCGTCCGCCAGCAGCAATTGCGGCCTGCCGATCACCGCGCGGGCGATCGCGGCGCGCTGCTTCTCGCCGCCGGACAGCACCGGCGGCAGCGCGTCCATCCGCTCGCCGAGACCGACCCATTTCAAGAGATCGATCACTTCCTTGCGGTAGCTCGATTCCTCCCGGCCGGTGACACGAAACGGCAGCGCGACGTTCTCGTAGGTGGTCATGTGGTCGAGCAGTCGGAAATCCTGCAGCACGATGCCGATGCGCTGGCGCAGCGCCGCGACGTCGTCCTTGCCGAGCAGCGAGACGTCGTTGCCGAACAGATTGACCAGCCCCCGCGTCGGCCGCAGCGACAGGAACAGCAGCCGCAGCAGCGAGGTCTTGCCGGCGCCCGAGGGGCCGGTGAGAAACTGGAACGAATGCGCCGGGATCGCGAAGTTCAAATCGCGGAGGATCTCCGGGCCGAGGCCGTAGCGCAGGCCGACATTTTCGAAGCGGACCACTTTCAGCTCCGGTCGCGGTGGGCACGGCATTCCGGGGCAAGCCCCAGGCTCGGTCTGGTTTTGGGGCGCTTATGGTTTCCGGTTCGTTAACGGACGCCGGCTAGGGTGGCGGCGCACCATCCTGAGTCCGCGATTCGCCATGCATATCGTCTGTCCCCATTGTACGACATCCTATGCGATCAATCCGGCCAATCTGGGTGAAGCCGGACGCAATGTACGCTGCGCGCGCTGCAAGCAGGTTTGGCTGGCGCGGCCCGAGGACGTGATCCATCCAGAGGTTCAGGTCGCCATGGCGGCGGCCGAGCAGCCACCGGATGACGATCCAGCGTCTGATCCAGGATGGGGCGTCGCCGAGGATGAGCCGGATACGCCGGTCGTCGAAAGCCCGCCGATCGCCGCCGAAATGCCGGCCGAGGAGGCCGATCCGTTCGCCCGCTCGGCGATGGCGCATCATGAGGAAGACCTCGCCGCGCATCGTCCCTACAAGGCCGGCAAGAAGCGGAAGACGCGCGGTCTCAAGGGCTTGATCGAGCCATTCCGCCAGGAGCCGAAGCAGGCCATCAAGTCGCTGTTCACCGCGCCGACGGCCTGCGCGGCGCTCGGCGCGATCGCGCTGGGTTTGCTGCTCTGGCGCGCCGATGTGGTGCGGCTGATGCCGCAGACGGCGGAGTTCTACAGCCTGATCGGCTTCGACGTGAATTTGCGCGGGCTGTCGTTCAAGGACGTCAAGCTCAGCCGCGAGACCGTGGAGTCGAAGCCGGTGCTGGTGATCGAAGGCGTGATCGTCGGTGAGACCCGCAAGACGGTCGACGTGCCGCGGCTCCGCTTCGTGGTCCGCGACGGCAAGGGCACCGAGATCTACGCCTGGAATGCAGTGCTCGAGCAGGGCGTGCTGCGGCCCGGCGAGCGCGCCTGGTTCCGCTCGCGGCTGGCGTCGCCGCCGCCGGAGGCGCGTTCGATCGACGTGCGCTTCTTCAATCGCCGCGACATCGGCACAGGCGGCGCGTAAGAGCGTTTCATGCAGACAGTTTCTGGCGCGGCCGGGTGGCCGCGCACCGGGGAAGACCTGATGCCGCGTGTCCTGATCGCCGACGACGAAGAATCGATGCGCACGCTGGTGGCGCGCGCCATCGCGATGGACGGCCACGAGACGGTGACGGCCGAGGACGGCAGCGAGGCGCTCGAAATCCTCACCGCACAGGACGGCCGCTTCGATCTGCTGCTGACCGATATCAAGATGCCGATCATGGACGGCATCGCGCTGGCGCTCGCCGCCGCGCGCGACTTCCCCGATCTCACGATCCTGCTGATGACCGGCTTCGCCGACCAGCGCGAACGCGCCTCCGGCCTCGACGCCATCGTCCACGACGTCGTCACCAAGCCATTCTCCGTCGCCGACATCCGCACCGCCGTCGCAGACGCACTGGCGGCGAAGAAGCGGGGCTGAAAACAACTACACATTCGACGTCATCCTGAGGCGCTCGCCCGAAGGGCGAGCCTCTAAGGATGCGCCACGCGTGCCTGCAGCCATCCTTCGAGGCGCGCTACGCGCGCACCTCAGGATGACGATGAGGCGAGTTGTTAGTTCATTGTCGCACCAATAACGCCTTCGTCATTGCGAGGAGCGAAGCGACGAAGCAATCCAGCTCAGTACCCTAGCTGGATTGCTTCGCTTCGCTCGCAATGACGTGGTGAGATCTTGCTAATCGACGGCAGCCGCGCCGCTCAGTAATCCTTCAGCAGTCGCTCGATGTAGTCGAGTTCGATCTGCGGGCGTGACGGGTCGGAGAGGCGGCGGCGGAGTTCTTCGAGGATGCGGCGGACGCGCTGGACGTCGATCTCGCCGGGAATCTTCACGGTGAGGTCGTCGCCGAGGTCGCGGCCGTGCAGCGGCCGGCCGAGCGGGTCGGTTTGATTGCCGCCGCTCTGCTGACGGCCGGGGCGATTGCCTGGACCTTCGCCCTGGCCGTCGCCGTCTCCCGGCTGCATCGCTTCGGCGAGTTTCTGCGCTCCCTGGCGCAGCGCTTCGAGCGCGCGGCCCTGCGAGTCGACAGCGCTGTCGGCGTTGCCTTCGCCGAGCCGGCCCTCGGCATCGCCCATCGCCTGATCGGCGTCACCGAGACCGTTGCCGGCCTGCTCGCCTTCGCCCTGTTGTCCCTCGCCGGCCTGGCCCTGCTGACCGCGTTCGCCCTTCTGGCCGCGCTGGCCCTGCTGCTGACCCTGGCCGAGGCCGCGCTG
>NZ_BADD01000240.1 GCF_000333455.1 Rhodopseudomonas sp. B29 | reverse complement strand
CGAAATCATCGGGCCACAATGTCAACACGCGCCGCTCAGGCGGAGGGTGTCCGCGTTCTGTTGCGCCGCGCCAGGATGTTGAAGAACTCGACCGCGACCGAGAACAGGATGGCGAAATAGATGTAACCGCGCGGGATATGAAACTGGAAGCCGTCGGCCACCGGACGTTGATGCGGCAAAAGGAAATCGCCGGCGATCCGTTGGCCTTCACGGTGAATTTCTGCGCGCCGATCGCACCGGGCGGGTTCGACCTGACGCCGCGGCTGATCAAGGCGACCCGTTCGACGCAGCATTGGTCGATCGAGGCGACGCAGGCCGGCGAGGTCGCTGCGTTCGCCACCGCGGTGTTCGCGCAGCGCCGCGAGACCTGGACCCATCGCCCGACTGCGATGCCGGCCGTCAAGTCGCTCACTGAGACGCCGGTCTACACCCGCGTTGCGGCGCCGTGGATCGAGCAGTTCGAATTTCGCTTTCCCGAGGACGAGCCGAACTTCTCCGGCGCCGCTTTCGCCGAGCCGGCGAGCGCGCATACCAAGGTCTGGATCGGTCACGCGGTGCCGCGCACGCTCGACCTGCTGTCCTTGTCCGCCATCGCCGATGCGTTCTTCGCCCGCATTTTCCATGTCCGCGGCGAACTGCTGCCGATCGGCACGGTGTCGATGACGACGTATTTCCACGTCGACGCCGCCGAGCTCGCGGCCGAGCCGATCACCGCGGTGCTCGGCGTCGCCGACGCCAACGTGTTTCACAAGAGCTTCAGCGACCAGACCGGGGAACTGTGGTCGCCGAGCGGACGGTTGCTGGCGACCACGCAGCAGATCACCTATTTCAAGGCCTGACGCACGCGCCTGGCGTGCCTCGTCTTGAAGGGACGTCATCGGCATGTCGCAAACTGGCGATCACTCGCACGACGCTCCGCGCCGTGTTGCGCTGCTCGGTGTGCCGATCGAGATCGGCGCCGGCCTGCGCGGCACGCTGATGGGGCCGGCCGCGCTCCGCACCGCCGGCATCGGCCGCGTGCTCGAGCAATTGCACTACACGGTCGAAGATCACGGCGACATGACGCGGCCGCAGACGGGCGGCGGCAACGATCCGGTGCCGGCCAAGGCCAACTACTACACCGAGGTGAAGAGCTGGGTCGGTGAGATCTCCGCGCGCGCTTATCAGCTCGCCGCGTCCGGCGCGGTGCCGCTGTTCATGGGCGGCGATCACAGCCTGTCGATGGGCTCGGTCAACGGTGTCGCGCGCTATTGGCGGAGCCAGGGCAAGCCGCTGTTCGTGATGTGGCTGGACGCCCATGCCGATTACAACACACCGGCGACGACGCTGTCCGCCAATATGCACGGCATGTCGGCGGCGTTCCTGTGCGGCGAGCCGGGGCTCGATCGTCTGCTCGGCGACGAACTCCGGGTGTCGATCCCGCCGGCGCAGCTCGATCTGTTCGGCATCCGCTCGATCGATCCTTTGGAGAAGGAGCTGGTGCGCCAACGCAGCATCGCCATCGCCGACATGCGTGCGATCGACGAGTTCGGCGTCGGCGTGCTGATCCGCCGCGTCATCGACCGCGTCCGTGCCGCGAACGGCGTGCTGCATCTGTCGTTCGACGTCGATTTTCTCGATCCGGCGGTGGCGCCGGGCGTCGGCACCACCGTGCCGGGCGGCGCCACCTATCGCGAGGCGCATCTGGTCATGGAGTTGCTGCACGACAGCGGCCTGGTGCGCTCAGTCGACATCGTCGAGCTCAACCCGTTCCTCGACGAGCGCGGCCGCACCGCCCGCGTCGCCGTCGAACTGCTCGGCAGCCTGTTCGGCATGCAGATCACCGACCGCGTGACGCCGAGCAACGCGGTGTTGCCGGAAGGGTGATTACGCCCCTTCCACGCGTCATTCCGGGGCGCGCCGAAAGGCGCGAACCCGGAATCCCGTTGTGATGGAAACCGCCGGGTGCGCAACAACGTCGGGATTCCGGGTTCGCTCGCTGTCGCGAGCGCCCCGGAATGACGGTGACCTTGGTGGACGATCTGGCGTCGTTTCGCCATATCGGCTAAACGCGCCGCAGCATTTCTCCCCCGCGATGACCCCATGATCCGCCTCGACAACATCTCCAAGCAGAACGGCCATCAGATCCTCTACATCGAGGCCTCCGCCACGCTGTTGCGCGGCGAGAAGATCGGCCTCGTCGGGCCGAACGGCTCGGGCAAGACCACGCTGTTCCGCATGATCACCGGGCAGGAGCAGCCGGACGAAGGCCAGGTGTCGGTCGATCGCGGCCTGACCATCGGCTATTTCAGCCAGGATGTCGGTGAGATGGCCGGGCGCAGCGCGGTCGCCGAGACCATGGAGGGCGCCGGCCCGGTCAGCGAAGTCGCCGCCGAGCTGAAGGAGCTTGAGCACGCGCTGGCCGATCCGGACCGCGCCGACGAGATGGAGCAGATCCTCGAACGCTACGGCGAGGTGCAGCACCGCTTCGAGGAGCTCGACGGCTACGCGCTCGAAGGCCGAGCCCGCGAGGTGCTGGCGGGTCTCTCGTTCTCGCAGGAGATGATGGACGGCGACGTCGGCAAGCTGTCGGGCGGCTGGAAGATGCGCGTCGCGCTGGCGCGTATTCTGTTGATGCGGCCCGACGTGATGCTGCTCGACGAACCGTCGAACCATCTCGACATCGAAAGCCTGATCTGGCTGGAGCAGTTCCTCAAAGGCTTCGAGGGCGCGCTGCTGATGACCTCGCACGACCGCGCCTTCATGAACCGCATCGTCAACAAGATCGTCGAGATCGATGCCGGCACGCTGACCAGCTACACCGGCGACTACGAGTTCTACGAAGGCCAGCGTGCGCTCGCCGACAAGCAGCAGCAGGCGCAGTTCGAGCGCCAGCAGGCGATGCTCGCCAAGGAAGTCGCCTTTATCGAGCGCTTCAAGGCGCGCGCCTCGCACGCGGCGCAGGTGCAGAGCCGCGTCAAGAAGCTGGAGAAGATCGAGAAGGTCGAGCCGCCGCGCCGCCGTCAGATCATCGCGTTCGATTTCCTGCCGGCACCGCGCTCCGGCGAAGACGTCGCCACGCTGGCGCATGTCAGCAAGGCCTATGGCAAGCACGTCATCTACGACGATCTCGATTTCCAGATTCGCCGCCGCGAGCGCTGGTGCGTGATGGGTATTAACGGCGCCGGCAAATCGACACTGCTCAAGCTGGTCGCCGGCACCACGCCGCCGGACGACGGCAGCGTCACCATTGGCGGCAGCGTCAAGATGGGTTACTTCGCCCAGCACGCGATGGATCTGATCGACGGCGAACTCACCGTGTTCCAGTCGCTCGAAGAATGGTTTCCGCAGGCCGGGCAGGGTTCGCTGCGCGCGCTCGCCGGCTGCTTCGGCTTCTCCGGCGACGACGTCGAGAAGCGATGCCGGGTGCTGTCGGGCGGCGAGAAGGCACGGCTGGTGATGGCCAGAATGCTGTACGACCCGCCTAACTTCCTGGTGCTCGACGAGCCGACCAACCATCTCGACATCGCCACCAAGGAGATGCTGATCAAGGCGCTGGCCGATTTCGAGGGCACCATGCTGTTCGTGTCCCACGATCGGCACTTCCTCGCCGCGCTGTCCAACCGCGTGCTCGAACTGACGCCGGACGGCATCCACAAATACGGCGGCGGCTACACGGAGTATGTGGCGCGTACTGGCCATGAAGCGCCGGGGTTGCATTAGAGCTGCTGCAGCTCTTCCGCGCACGGCGCAACCTCTCCCGCCTGCGGGAGAGGTCGGCCCGGCATAGCGCAGCGAAGCCGGGACGGGTGAGGTCCTCACAACGCTTGCAGAGTCAGTGCTTGGGTCGCCCTCACCCCAGCCCTCTCCCGCAGGCGGGAGAGGGCGCGCGCTGCGCGGGTGGCATGCGATGTGCAACTCCGAGCAGGCTTCCGCATTGTTCCGTCACGCGGACTCACTCACGCGTTCGATCAGTTGAAGGACACAGCCCTTGTCGCTCAGCATCGCGGCCGATGAGCCGATCGGCACCACCCGCACGGTCCTGTCGGCGACCGTCGGCAACATGCTCGAGTTCTACGATTTCATCACCTACAGCTTCTTCGCCATCCAGATCGGCCACACCTTTTTCCCGACGCACAGCGAGTACAGCAGCCTGATGCTGTCGCTGGCGACGTTCGGGGCCGGCTTCATTACCCGGCCGATCGGCGGTCTGGTGCTCGGCATCTATTCGGACCGGGTCGGCCGCCGGCCGGCGATGCTGCTCAGCTTCGCCCTGATGGGCGCCGCGATCCTCACCATCACGCTGACGCCGTCCTATGCACAGATCGGCGTTGCGGCGCCGATCATCGTCATCCTGGCGCGCATGACCCAGGGCTTCGCGCTCGGCGGCGAAGTCGGGCCGACCACCGCCTATCTGTTGGAAATCGCCAAGCCGGAGCGGCGGGCGCTGATCGTGTCGTGGCAACCGACCAGCCAGCAGATCGCCGCCACCACCGGCGCGCTGGTCGGCTTCGTGCTGAGCAAGCTGCTGACGCCATCCGAACTCGACGCCTATGGCTGGCGTATCGCCTTCCTGATCGGCGTCGCCTGTCTGCCGGTCGGTCTGTGGATGCGCCGCGCGTTGCCGGAGACGGTGCCGCAAGCGTCCGCCGAACAGACAGAGCGCACCACTTACTTCGCACTGGCGCGGCGGCACGTTCGCCTGGTCTTGCTGGCGCTGGCGATCCTGGCCAGCGGCACGATCTCGACCTATGTCACGCAATACATGACGACCTACGCACAGAACACGCTGCACGTCGCCTCGTCGCTGGCGTTCGCGGTGTCGATGGTCGGCAACGGGCTGCAGATCATCGGCGCGCTCGGCGGTGGCTGGATGGCGGATCGCTTCGGCCGCAAGCCGGTGATGATCATTCCGCAGGCGCTGGCGTTGGCGCTGACCTATCCGAGCTTCCTGTGGATCGTCGCCGATCCGGGGCCGGCTTCGCTGCTGTTCGGCTTCGGCGTGCTGTCGCTGATCGGCTCGATTCCCTACACGGCGTTCTATGCGACCTTCACCGAGGCGTTGCCGCAGCAGATCCGCGGCGGCGTATTCGCCATCGTCTACGCGGTCGCGATCGCCAGCTTCGGCGGCACCGCGCAACTCGTCGTCACCTGGCTGCTGCACGCCACCGGCAATCCGCTGGCGCCGGCCTGGTACCTGCTGCTCGCCGCCGCCGTCGGCCTCGGCGCCATGGCGCTGATGCCGGAGACCGCGCCGGTGAAGGTGGGCGTCGACAACAGCGCGTAGTCGTTCGTCCGTCATTGCGAGGAGCGTAGCCGATGAACAATTCAGAAGTTTCAAACCCAAATCGGCCAGCGGTAAATTGTAAGCCAAATTAGGAAGTCTTGAGGAGGGCAAATAGGCGTAGTAACGAGCGATCTTCCGGCGACTCTCTTGCCTTCAATAGGTCGTAGATCAATTTCAGCGACGACGTTACCGCGCCAGCTCCGATTGCCGATGAGGGAGCAGCCGCCATAAACCACGAGCCGATTGCACCGGACAAGAAGGAAATCGCACCTGCCTCGACCAGCGAACTGACCGCTTTGGACTTTCTTTTGCTCTTGAGGATCGACGCCGCGGATACTGCAACTTCATTGAAGGCAGCAGACACTTCGTCTTGCCGCATGTTGCTGGGGCCAAAGGACTGTTCGCAGTCCCGGATGGCCCTGGACAAGGCGGCGCGCCAGACCTCGAATGCATCCTCGTTTCGACGCACCCTCACCAAATCATCAATGGCCAAGTTGGACAACTTCGGGAGGCTAACTGCGGCGTTGAGCCAAGCCGATTCTTTCGTTTCGCGACTTTCCCTGTCAAACTTGGCCGCGACCAGAGCATGCATGACGTCGTTGCACGACATCAAATGCCCATTGATCTGTGATTGAACGAGAATGTCTTCGTTTAGGCCGACCAATGGGTCGAGATAGCGGATCTCGTGCTCATTAATAGCCGCCCACGTTTCGAGTGTATCGGACATGCGCACGTTGTCGAAAGGCTGCAACTGGTCGAGGATTGTCCTCAATCCGAGTTCGCCTGATTCCAATTCGGCGAGTGTGATCAAGTCGTGTGACTTGATACTGCTGTAGTAAGCGTCGGGAATTGTCTGTACAGAGCCATCCTCAAGAAGGGGTCTCAACGGAGAGAGTTCCATCAGCCTGCACAGAATGTGAAAGCTGGTTCCTGCGCCTGCCGCTTCTCGCCATTCAGTGCGAATTGCGGGGTCGGGTGGCAATAGTTTGTTCGGATCAGGCGAGCTGGGGAGCCAGATCGATATCTTTGGCATATAGAGCAGTGCAGATGCGAGCTTGTCGCTCGTCATATTTCTTGTTGGTGAATAGTATCGAGGATGCCATGATTTGGAATTGCCCATGATTTCGTGGGCCTTCCCAAACAGAAACGTTGGCTCTGTTGGTTGTGTGGCGGAGGGTGCCCACTGAGCTTCGAATTCTTGATACCTTTCGACTAAGTCGAACATTTGGGAATACGAGAGCTTTTGCCAAGCTCTGCGTAGTGAGTCGGCGGTGGCGAAGCTGGATCCGAAGAAATTATCTGCAACAGTAAGATAATGCATGTGTGTCGACATAAGAAATAAGTCCACGATATGGCTGTGCCGAAAATCTAGTTGAATAGTATCATATTGCTGGCGATGCGTGATCTGTGAGGCGCTCGATGTCTTTTCGAATAGCGCCTCTCAGGGATTAGGACCTACGCGCCGCCGAAGGCGTCGGAAAATTTGGGTGACGTATTCGGTACTAGCTTCTATTCAAAACAACGGCTTCTCTGCGCGACCTTGAACGGGCCGAGCATGACGGCGCCGTCGACGAAGCGCAGCGGGAAGGCGCGGGCAGGCTTGCCTTCGAGCACGGCGGCCTGGCCGAGCGCGTCGATGCCGGCGGCGACGCCCGCATTCGCATTTTGCCGGACGACGCGGCCGAGTCCCGGGATGGCGCGGTCGAGCGCGCCGAGGATGTTGTTGACGTCCTTGGCGCGGACGCCGGGCGCGACGCGGTCGATCGCCGATTGCGACACGCCCTGCTCCAGCGCCTGTTCGATGCCGAGCTTGGGGATCACTTTGTCGAGGCCGGTGGCGAGCACCTGCAGCTCGCCCTCGACATTGCCGGACGGCGTCAGTCCAAGCGAACCCGTGGCGGTGGCGATCAAGTCGCCCTGCTGGATGCGCGCCTGGGTGATCTCAATGCGGCCGCCGGCCTGCTGCAACTCGCGAAACCGCACCGGCCACGGCTTGGGGCGGAAGTCGTTCAGGCCGCTGAGCACCAGCCGGACATGGCCGTCGAACGCGTCGGCCAGCAGCGGATGCACATCCTGCACGCTGGCGCCTTCCAGCACCAGATCGGCCTCGAGGTTGTGCTGGCCCGGCGCCGCGCCGTCGACCTGCCGGACATGCATTTCGGCGTGGCGGGCGCGGGCCATCGGCACCGCGGTTGGGCCGTCGGTGCGATCCAGCGACGGCGCGTCGAACACCAGCGCGATCCGCTGCGGCGGTCCGGGCAGGCCGGCGACGCTGGAGCGGGCGGTCTCCCAGTTCAGCACCATCGGCGGCGCGCCCGGGCCGGCGAAGCTGGCCGGGGCCTTGAATTCGGCGATCAGCAGCTTGGGCTGGTACAGCGAGGACACCACCAGGATCTCGCCGAGCTTCGCCGTCACCTGCGTGGCGCTGGCGGCCTGGGCGGCGGTCTGGTTGGTCAGCGTGACGCTGGCGTCACGGCAGCGGACTTCGAGCCGGAACGGATAGCCCGCGACCGAGCGCTCGCCGCAGTCATAGACGCGGCCCGCTGCCGCCTCGCGGGTCCGCCACGCATCGACGATGCGGTCGACCTGCGACGCGGAGAACCACCAGAACGCACTCCAGCCGATCGCCGCGATCAGGATCAGCGTCGGGAGAAACAACAGCGGCCACAGCCGCCGACGATAGGGAGTTTCGACCATGGCACCTGCATAGAGCCTGAAAACGGGAAAAACCATGGGCGGAACGCCGCGACATGGCGGAACCGTAAACGGCGACGGGGCGCTGCCCTTCACGGCCAGGATGAGGTACAGACCGAATTGGTCATTTGCGCGATGCGCGAACCTGCTGACACCCCAGCCGACAGCCTTGCTCTGACATGTCCGCCAAAACTCTTTCCGATGCTGAACTTCACGAGGGCGACCTTTGGGTGTTCGGCTATGGCTCGCTGATGTGGAATCCCGGCTTCGCCTTCACCGAGCGGGTGCCGGCGCGGCTGATCGGCGAGCATCGGGCGCTGTGCGTGTATTCGTTCGTGCATCGCGGTACGCCGGAGCAGCCCGGGCTGGTGCTGGGGCTCGATCGCGGCGGCGCCTGCCGCGGCATCGCCTTCCGCGTCGCCGATCAGCACCGGATCGAGACGGTGGCTTACTTGCGCGAGCGCGAGCAGGTCACCAGCGTGTACCGCGAGGTCAAGCGCTCGGTCTGGCTCGACGACGACGCCCGCCGCCGCATCAGCGCGCTGGCTTACGTGGTCGACCGCGGCCACGACCAATATGCCGGGCGCTTGTCGATCGCCGAGCAGCTGCGCTTCGTCCGCCAGGGCCACGGCCGCTCCGGTCCCAACCGCGACTACGTGCTGTCCACCGTCCACGCGCTCGAAGCCCAGGGCTGCCGCGACCCGCAGCTGCATCAGATTGCCCAGGCGCTACAAGGCGAAACGCCGGCGCACCGGTGAAGCCCAACCCGCATTTGGGGGGCGAAAGCGTGGCCGCAAGTCGCAGCGCGCCCCCTCTCCCGCTTGCGGGAGAGGGCTGGGGTGAGGGCGCCCCAGGCACTGACTCAGCAAGCGTGGAGCGGAGTGCCCGCACCCGGATAGCTGCGCGATCCGACCTCTCCCACAAGCGGGAGAGGTTACGCTGCGGCTGGAGCGGAAGGCTGCTACTCGGCCGGCTTGGTCGCCGGCACGCCGCCAAACAGCGCCACCTGCTCGCGGCGGGATTCCTCGATGATGCGGTTGGTCGCGGTTTCGATCGCGGTGCTGACGCGGTCGAGAAAGGCTCGGCGCGGCAGGCCGGCGGGCAGCGGGTCGAGGAATTCGACGATGAGCGTGCCGGGATAGCGCATGAACTGGCGGCGCGGCCAGAACAGGCCGGAATTCAGTGCCACCGGCAGGCACGGTACGTCGCAATCGGCGTAGATCTGGGCGATGCCGGCCTTGTAGTTCGGTGGCGCATCGACGGCGGTCCGCGTGCCCTCCGGGAAGATGATCAATTGCCGGCCGCGATTGACTTCCTCGCTGGCGCGCCGCGCCATCTCCATCAGAATGCGGCCGCCTTTCTGGCGGTTGATCGCGATCATGTCGGCTTTCACCAACAGCCAGCCGAACACCGGGATCCAGGTCAGTTCGCGCTTGAGGATGTAGAGCGGCTGATCGAAGAACTGCAGCAGCGCGAACGTCTCCCACATCGACTGATGCTTGGGGGCGACGATCAGTGGGCCTTGCGGGATCTTGTCGAGGCCGCGGAATTCGACCTTGGTGCCGACCACGACGCGCATCAGCCAGATGCTGTTCTGGCCCCATAGCTTGGCGACCTTGATCAGCGCCCGCCGCGGCAGCACCGCGGTCGGTATCGCGACGAGCAGCCAGAAAATCAGCAGGAGATAGAACAGCACGTTGAAGATCAACGAGCGCAGGAAGATCAAAAACATCGTGCGTCCGCTCAGTTGGTGAGCGCCGTGGCAGGCTTGCGGGATGCGACCGGATCGGACGACGGCTCGCTGTCGCCCGGCAGCTCGATGCCGAGCCTGGACAGCGCGACCCGCAATTCGACGGCGGTGTATTTGGCGTATTCGGATAGCAAGAGCCGCAGCGTCGCGCCACTGGTCCACCACGGCTCGTCGCGCCATTTATCGCCGATCACCGCGAACGGCAGCAATTCGACATCCGGCATCGCGTTCGACATTTCGGCGATGGCGCGCGGCATGTGGTAATTCGAGGTGACGACGATCAGCGAGCGGAAGCCGCGTTCCTTCACCCAGCGCCGCGTCTCGGCGGCGTTGGTGCGGGTATCGGTCGCCGAACGGTCGAGATCGACGCAGCAGCCGAACCAGTCCTTGCTCTCCGGGACCGAGCGCGAAATATCGCGTGCGCCGTTGGTCCGATGCACGCCGGAGATCAGC